>NZ_RZPI01000217.1:0-7984 GCF_003998715.1 Mesorhizobium sp. M7A.F.Ca.CA.002.15.2.1 | reverse complement strand
CGTATGCGCTGACGGTGTGGATGCCGGAAACGGAGCCGTCCAGGACAATTTGATAGGGCGCAATCGTCAACACCAGCGCCGCTGCCGATTTGAGCGCCAGCCGGCAACAACGGGTCGTGACCGATCTGTGCATTCTGATCTCCGACGACTGAGCCCGGCGCGCCCCACCCCAACGTTGCAGTGCAACCAACATTGCCGAAAGACGCGGCGCCCGGAAGCGACCTCCGACCGTTGCGGTTGTCAACCAGGACCATTGCAAGCGCAAGGTTGGACTAAAGTCCCAAGTATATGCTACATTAGCTTCGCATGAACGGCGCCGTGACCGCCATCGCTAAACGGGAGACTGGCTTTCCCGATGCCTGACGACCGCAGACGCCGAACATCAAGTCACCTCCGCCGGGGGCGGCGGAGGTGACTTGTCGAGGGTGCAGTTGCCCGTTGATCTGTTTTTTGCAAACGACTGATGTCGTCCGCCGTCGCAGGATGCGCGGCCAAGATGCCGCCTAAGGTCTCCTTTCATCTCGAACCGGCGATTCTGGAGCAGTTCCGGTCTGCGGGAATGCTTAGCCAGCGCTGCGCGCAATGCCTGTCGCGTCTGAAAGGTCTCCCGATGTCACGAAAATGTGATCCGGCGATTATAAGGGGGTCAAACAGGTACCCACGCTCCAGCCAATCCAACAGCCAGAGGCAAGCCATGACTGACCTTCGCTCCCCCGACACCCGATTCCGCACCAGCCTGCTCGAGGAAAACGACGGCCCGGCCATCAACGCTTCCGACAACCGCACCATGGGCGAGATCATCGCCGCGCGGTTCTCGCGCCGCGGCTTCCTCAAGGGTTCGCTGGCTGTCTCGGCCATCGCCGCCACCGTCAGCCCGCTGGCGCTGATCAGCGCCGACGAGGCCCGGGCCGCTGAAGGCTCGGCCTTCACGTTCGACGAACTCGAGGCCGGCATCGACGACAAGCACCACGTCGCGCCGGGTTACGATGCCGATGTACTGCTGCGCTGGGGCGATCCGCTGTTTGCCGATTCGCCCGACTTCGACCCGACGAAACAGTCGGCCGAGGCCCAGGCGAAACAGTTCGGCTACAACAACGATTATGTCGGCTACATCCCCATCGACGGCTCGGCCGAACATGGCCTGCTGGTGGTCAACCACGAATACACCAATCCGCATCTGATGTTCCCGGGCATCGTGAAAATCGTCGAGAAGGACGGCAAGAAGTCGGCCGAAGTCGCACCCCTCTCGAAGGAGCAGGTCGATGTCGAGATGGCAGCTCACGGCGGCACCATCGTCGAGATCCGCAAGACATCAGGCAAATGGCAGGTGGTGCGCGACGGCAAGCTCAATCGCCGCATCACCTCCAACACCGAAATGGCGCTGGCCGGTCCGGTTGCCGGCCATGACCGCGTCAAGACCAATGCCGATCCGTCCGGCACCAAGGTGTTCGGCACGTTCAACAATTGCGCCGGCGGCGTCACGCCCTGGGGCACCTATGTGATGGCCGAGGAGAACATCCATGGCTATTTCTCCGGCGAGTTGCCGGAAGGCCACAAGGAAGCCGCGAACTACAAGCGTCTCGGCATTCCCGAAGGCGCCTATGAATGGGCGGCGCATTACGAACGTTTCGACCTCGCCAAGGAGCCCAATGAGGCCAACCGCTTCGGCTGGATCGTCGAGGTCGATGTCAACGACCCGACCTCGACGCCGAGGAAGCGCACGGCCATGGGCCGCTTCAAGCATGAGGGCGCCGAATCGATTGTCGCCAGGGACGGCCGCGTCGTCTTCTATCTCGGTGACGACGAGCGCTTCGACTATGTCTACAAGTTCGTGACCAAGGCCGCGTTCGATCCGAACGATCATGCCGCCAACAGGGACCTGCTCGATGATGGCACGCTGCATGTCGCCAGGTTCGCCGAAGATGGCACGGTCGAATGGCTGCCGATCGTCTTCGGCCAGGGACCGCTGACGGCTGAAAACGGTTTCACTGGCCAGGCCGACGTGCTGATCGAGACGCGCCGCGCCGCCGACCTGCTCGGTGCCACCAAGATGGACCGCCCCGAAGACATCCAGCCCAATGCCATCAACGGCAAGGTCTATGTCATGCTGACCAACAATTCGAAGCGCAAGGCCGACCAGGTAGACGCCGCCAACCCCCGCGCCGAAAACGCCTTTGGCCACATCATCGAGATCGCCGAGGACGGCGGTGATTTCACCGCCGCCAAGGGCAAGTGGGAAGTGCTGCTGAAATGCGGTGATCCGGCGGTTGCCGATGTCGGCGCCACCTTCTCGACGGCAACGACGGCCAATGGCTGGTTCGGCATGCCCGACAATTGCGCGGTCGATTCGGCCGGGCGTCTCTGGGTCGCGACCGACGGCCAGGGCCCGAAAGCCACCGGCCGCACGGATGGTCTGTGGGCGGTGGACACGGAAGGGGTGGCGCGGGCGACCTCGAAACTGTTCTTCCGCGTGCCGATCGGCGCCGAAATGTGCGGTCCGCTGTTTGCGCCCGACGACCAGACCGCCTTCGTCGCCGTCCAGCATCCGGGCGATGGCGGCGAGGACTGGGAAGCGTTCGGCCGCCCGTCCTACTATGAGGATCTGTCGACGCGCTGGCCCGACTTCAAGCCCGACATGCCGGTGCGGCCGTCGGTGGTCGCCATCACCAGACAGGGCGGCGGCAAGATCGCGGTCTGATTGCCCTCCAGCATGGGGCGCAGCAGCGGAGCAGATTTGCACCGCTGCCGCCCTTTGAAGTCGCGGCATGGGGTGAAGTCGGTCAAGCCTCGGGAAAGATTGGCAATTTAAACATGGCGCCCTAGGTCTTTATCAGGAGATCGCCATGTCGAAGTCCGTCTATGACCGTGGCTTGCTCAAGCCAGCCGATATCGCCAAGCTGCAGCGCGTGTTCGACGAGGCCTGCCGGCGGCGCGAGGCACATCCCGATTCCGCCGACGCGCGGGAAATCGCGCTTAACCTGCTCGCCCTGCACAATGCCGGCATGGAGGAAGAGGACATGCTGATGGAGGCCGTCGGTTTCCGGCGGCTGGAACCCAAATCAGCGTGATGCGCCGGGTTGGTGCGAGGCCGACCCTGCAATCCGTTTGGCGATCGCCTTGGCCAGGATACCGGCATTGGCGAAGCAGCCGCGAATGCTCGGCCGCATGCCGGTGAACCACAGACCGGGCAATTTCGGATCGGCTTGCCCGCCGTTGAAGAGCGGAACGCCCTTGGCGTCGAGCACGCCGAGCTTGCCGACCATCGGCTCCAGCCCGGTGCGGTAGCCTGTCGCGGCAATGACGATGTCAGGATAGATCAGGCTGCCATCGGCCAGGATCACGCCGTCACGGGTGAATTCCCTTATGCCAGGTACGACGGTGATCTTGCCGGCCTTTATGGCGCTGACGGCGCCGTCGTCGGCGGCGATCGCGGTGTAATCCGAGGTCAGGCGGCTGGCGCCGCCCGCAGGCGCGGGCGGCAGGCCGAATTTGGTCAGGTCGCCGAAAGCCAGGCGCTGCGTCGCCGACATCACCGCGTCGGCGACCCGCAACGGCAAGCGAGCCATGAACGGCGAAAGCCGGTGCACGGCGATCTTGCCGATGCGCTTGGGCAGCAGGGCGGGACCGCTGCGGGCCGACAGCCAGATGGCGGCCGTGTCTATGCCGGCCAGATGATTGAGCGCATCGAAACCCGAATTGCCAGCGCCGACGACCAGCACTTTCTGGCCCGCATAGGCCTGTGCGTCACCGAAATCCGCCGAATGGATGATGCGCCCGACGAAATCCTTCATGCCTTTCCATTCGGGAATGAACGGCTGCCTGTCGCGGCCGGTGGCGACGACGACATTGCGGGCCAGCCGCAGGCCAGCGCTGGTCCGTACCGCCCAGTGATCGCCCTTGAAGGCAATCTCTTCGACAGCGACGCCAAACTGCACCGGCAGCCGGTTTTCCTCCCTGAAATCATTCATGTGGCGGATGACGACCGTCCGGTGCGGAAAGGCGGGGGTGCCGGGTGGATAGGGGAGACCAGGCAGCGAAGAAAGATCGCGGTGGGTGTTGAGATGCAATTGCTGGTGCCGCCGGTGCCATGGCTCAGCCAACCGGCTTTCCTTTTCCAGGATCGCCGTCGGCACGCCGGCGTTCATCAAGGCGTGCGCGACGGCCAGCCCGGCAGCACCGGCGCCGACGACGATTGCCGGCTCGACCTTGGCCGGCAGATCCACAACCGATCTGATTGTCGTATCAGTCATTCACTCGAATCCCGTTCGACGCCAGGCTGGCAGGACGCTGTAACCGTTTGATCCCGCGCAGGATCCCTGCAGCAAACCGCGGCCGAAATTTCGAGCGATGCGAATTAGCTCCGTACGCCGGGCCGCGGTTGCGCTCTATATGGCATATGCGCGATATCAACGGTAATCAGGTCGCGGCAATGTGATTGATTCGAGGCTCGGGGTGGCTGGCGGGTCTCGGTTATCCCCACGCGCATGCCCGAAATCGACTCCGATTTTCGAGTCATGCGCAGAATCAAAGTGTTACAGCACCTTGGCGCGTCCTGGACGGCCGGCGCTGTAGGCGGCACGCGGAATCTCGACCATGCCCTCCTTGCGGTTCTATTTCGACAAGATCCTTGAGGCCGCCGCGCCCGAGGTCGAGCGGCAGGCGCTGACCCATGTCGAACGCCTGGCACTGGTGCGCCGCTATGGCGACTTCTCGCTCGCCTATTCCACCGCCGTGCAAGGCAAGCTCTCCTATTTCGGCGACGCCGACGGCTACATCGCCTTCGGTACCAAGATGAAGCACCATTTCGCGCTCGGCGACCCGGTGGCGGCTCCGGCGCGTCGGGCCGATTACATCAAGCGCTTCGTCGAGACCGCCGGCAGCCCGTGGTTCGTGCAGGTCGGCGAGGACACCGCACGCGTGCTGGCCGGCCTTGGCTACAAGGTCAATCGCCTCGGCATCGACACCCGCCTCACCCTGCCCGAGCATGATTTTTCCGGGAAGCGCAACGAGACCGTGCGCTACTCCGAGCGCTGGCTGCTGAAGAAAGGCTTTTCGTTCGACGAGGACAAGCGCACGATTTTTCTGGATGAAATTGCCCGGCTTTCGGAAAACTGGCGCGGCGACCGCATCGTCAAGCGCTGGGAGATGGGCTTTCTCAACCGCAACTTTGCCGACCATCTCGGCACCGACATGCGCCGTTTCGTCCTGCACGGTCCCGACGGCGGACTGGTCGCTCTGCTCGACTTCGACCCGCTGTGCCGCAACGGAAAGGTCATCGGCTACACGACGGCCTTCAAGCGCAAGCATATCGACGCTTCGCCGCATGCCGAGGTCGGCCTGACCAAATTCGCCGTCGATCGTTTTCGCGAAGAGGGCATCTCGGTGGTCACGCTCGGCCTGTCGCCGATGCTCGATATCGGGCCAAGCGGCTTTGCCGAAAGCGATTTCTGGCGCAATGCCTTCCAGCGCGCCTACGATTCGCCCTGGGTCAATCGCCGCAGGTTCAACCTGCAGGGCCAGGCGGCCTTCAAGCGCCGCTTCCACGGTGTCGAGGAGCCGGTCTACATCGCTTTCCGCAAGGGGACGTATGTCGAGATGCTGGGGTTGCTGCGGCTGGTCAAGGCGATCTAGATGTATCGATATTCAGGTGAGGCCGGCCTGCAAATGGCGGCTTCCTGCGCTTCCGGTGCTCACGTACGAAAAGTACGCTCCGCTCCGGTTCTCGGAATCCGCCATTTTCGACTCGGCCTGACCTGAATCTCAACAGACCTGGCGGCGTTCTGCCGTCAATTCCTCAACCGATACCCTGTCCTGAAGATCCAGGCGACGATCGTTATACAGATCAGCAGGAAGACGACCGTCATGCCGAGGCTGACGCCGACCGAGACGTCGGACTTGCCGTAGAAGCTCCAGCGGAAACCGCTGATCAGATAGACGACCGGGTTGAACAGCGTGATCGTGCGCCAGACCTCGGGCAGCATGTTGATCGAATAGAAGCTGCCACCGAGGAAGGTCAGCGGCGTGATGATCAGCAGCGGAACCAGTTGCAGCTGCTCGAAACTCTTCGCCCAGATGCCGATGATGAAGCCGAACAGGCTGAAGGTCACCGCCGTCAGCACCAGGAAGGCGAGCATCCAGAACGGATGCAGGATGGTGAGCGGCACGAACAGCGAGGCGGTGGCCAGGATGATCAGGCCGAGGATGATCGACTTGGTCGCGGCACCGCCGACATAGGCGATGACGATCTCCAGATAGGAGACCGGCGCCGACAGAAGCTCGTAGATCGAGCCGACGAATTTCGGGAAATAGATGGCAAAGGAGGCGTTGGAGATCGACTGCGTCAACAGCGACAGCATGATCAGACCCGGCACGATGAAGGCGCCGTAGCTGATGCCGTCGATCTCGGTGATGCGCGAGCCGATGGCCGAGCCGAAGACGACGAAATACAGCGACGTCGAGATGACCGGCGAGACGATGCTCTGCAGCACGGTGCGGAAAGCACGTGCCATTTCCATCCGGTAGATCGCCCATACTGCGCGAAGGTTCATGGCTCCCTCCTCACCAGATTGACGAAGATCTCCTCGAGCGAAGAGTTTTGCGTGTCGATATCGCGGAACTGGATGCCGCCGGCCTCGAGATCGCGCATCAACGAGGCGACGCCGGGCCGCTCGGCCTGGTTGTCATAGGTGTAGGTCAGCTGCCCGCCATCGGGCGACAATTCCAGCGCATAGCGCGAGAGCGCCTCGGGAATGGCCGTCAGCGGATTGCGCAGTTCCAGCACCAGCCGCTTGCGGCCGAGCTTGCGCATCAGTTCGGCCTTGTTCTCGACCAGGATGATCTCGCCGCGGTTGATGACGCCGACGCGGTCGGCCATCGCTTCGGCTTCCTCGATATAGTGCGTGGTGAGGATGATGGTGACGCCGTCCTCGCGCAGCCGGCGCACCATCGCCCACATGTCCTGGCGCAGCTCGACGTCGACGCCGGCGGTCGGCTCGTCGAGGAACAGGATGCGCGGCTCATGCGACAGCGCCTTGGCGATCATCAGCCGGCGCTTCATGCCGCCCGACAGGGTGATCGCCTTGGCATCCTTCTTGTCCCACAGTGAGAGATCGCGCAGCACCTTCTCGACAAAGCCGTGGTTGGCCGGCTTGCCGAACAGGCCACGGCTGTAATTGACCGTCGCCCAGACGCTCTCGAAGGCATCGATGGTCAGTTCCTGCGGCACAAGCCCGATCAGACCGCGCGCGGCGCGATAATCCTTGTTGATGTCGTGGCCGTCGACGGTGACGGTGCCCGACGAGCGGTTGACGATGCCGCAGACGATCGAGATCAGCGTCGTCTTGCCGGCGCCATTGGGCCCAAGCAGCGCGAAGATTTCGCCGCGCTGAATGTCGAGATTGACTTCCTTGAGCGCGGTAAAACCGGTGGCGTAGGTCTTGGAGACCCCGGAAATGGACAGGATGGAAGGCATGGATGAAAACGGCTGCTTGAAGAGGTCCCCTGATATAGGCCGAATGTCGGTGCTTGCAACCGCAAGTCAATGCCCTGCTGACAGTTCTCGACAATCGTTGCCGGCCGGCCATTGCAGGTGCGGCGCACAGGCCCGGAGTTGCGCGGCATGCAACCGGCAAAATTGTCCTGTGGCGTTCAGCCTCGCGGCAGGACGCCGCTTTGACCTGAACTCGCTTCGGGCCTATTCTTCGCGAGTATTTGCAGCAGCCGGAGCCCATCATGGACCCGCTCATACTTTCGCGTATCCAGTTCGGCGCGAATATTTCATTCCACATTCTATTTCCGACGATCACCATTGCGCTGGGTTGGGTGCTGCTGTTCTTCAAGCTGCGCTACAACGCGACCAACGATTCCGCCTGGATGCGCGCCTATTTCACCTGGGTGAAGGTGTTCGCGCTGTCCTTTGCCATGGGCGTGGTTTCGGGCGTCACCATGAGCTTCCAGTTCGGCACCAACTGGCCGGGCTACATGG
>NZ_RZPI01000216.1:0-7991 GCF_003998715.1 Mesorhizobium sp. M7A.F.Ca.CA.002.15.2.1 | reverse complement strand
AACGCGAGCAGACGCTGAACCAGCTGCTGGTCGGGATGGACGGTTTCGAATCCAACGAAAGCATCATCCTGATGGCTGCCACCAACCGGCCCGACGTGCTCGATCCGGCACTGCTCAGGCCAGGCCGCTTCGACCGCCAGGTCGTGGTGCCGAACCCTGACATCGTCGGCCGCGAGAAGATCCTCAAGGTGCATGTGCGCAACGTGCCGCTGGCGCCCAACGTCGACCTCAAGGTGATCGCGCGCGGCACGCCTGGCTTCTCCGGCGCCGACCTGATGAACCTCGTCAACGAATCCGCGCTGATGGCGGCACGACGCAACAAGCGCCTCGTCACCATGGCTGAATTCGAGGACGCTAAGGACAAGATCATGATGGGCGCCGAGCGCCGCTCGTCGGCCATGACGCAGGCCGAGAAGGAACTGACCGCCTACCATGAGGCCGGCCACGCCATCCTCGCGCTCAACGTGCCGTCGGCCGATCCGCTGCACAAGGCCACCATCATCCCGCGCGGCCGTGCACTCGGCATGGTCATGCAGTTGCCCGAAGGCGACCGCTATTCGATGAGCTACAAATACATGATCTCGCGGCTCGCCATCATGATGGGCGGCCGTGTCGCCGAGGAGTTCAAGTTCGGCAAGGAGAACATCACCTCCGGAGCTTCTTCGGATATCGAGCAGGCGACCAAGCTGGCGCGTGCCATGGTCACGCGCTGGGGCTTTTCCGACAAGCTCGGCCATGTCGCCTATGGCGACAACCAGGAAGAAGTGTTCCTTGGCCATTCGGTGGCACGCACGCAGAACGTCTCGGAAGAAACGGCGCAGATCATCGACGCCGAAGTGCGCCGCCTGATCGATGAGGCCTATTCGTCGGCGAAGTCCATCCTGACCAAGAAGAAGAAGGAATGGATCGCGCTGGCTCAGGGCCTGCTGGAATACGAGACGCTGTCCGGCGAGGAGATCAAGCAGTTGATCGCCGGCCACAAGCCCGCACGCGACCTCGGCGACGATACGCCGCCAAGTCGTGGCTCGGCCGTGCCGAAGTCCGGCGGCCGCCGCAAGAAGGGTCCTGAGCCCGAAGGCGGTATGGAACCACAGCCGTCGAGCTGAGTTCGGCCACCGATTTCATCGAACGCCGCGGCTTGCTCCGCGGCGTTTTTTGTTTTTGGCGTTGGGGAGGAGTTGTCCGCGACCTCGCATCTGCGACGGTGACGATTGGCGAAAGTCTAGGTGATAGCCAATCTCCCCCACAAGGGGGAGATTGGCAACGTCGCCGCTGGCGTGCCCTCGAAGGCAACAAAAAGGCCCGCGAACCCTGCGGTTCGCAGGCCTTCTCTTCTTCAGATGTCTTGTCGCTCAGCTCTTCAGCTTGGCATTGCACAGGCTGTAATAACCGCCGCCCTTCTGGATCCAGCGAAGGCCGTTCAACGTGCCCGCGTCCTTGTTGCCATGGTAGCCCTGGAGACAGGTCTTCATGCGCGCCTTCGCGGGCTTTTCGGTCTTGAACTCGGCGGCCAGCGTGGTCGGAAATGTCACGCCCGCGGGCGCTACAGTGGGGGCGACCGCCGCGCTGGTTTCTTTTTTCGTCTGCGGCTCGGTTTTGACCGTATCCTCGCTGACACTGTCCGCTGCTGATGTCGCGCACTTCTCCTTGCGAAAAGCCGTCCAGTCCATGCCGTTCAGAGTGCCGCCTTCCTTGGCTGTTCGATAGGTCTCGCCGCATTCCTTCATCGTCAGTGCGCTTGCGGGGGCGACGCTCCAAGCGACAAATGCGGTCGCAGCCAATACCGCCAATTTCAAACCGTGCATAAGACCCTCCTGGTTGATAATAAGTTTGACGTCTTTTTGTATATGGTTTGTTCTCTATATGTTCAACCAGAATCTTTACGGACTACCGATGAGCTTGGCGGTGGGCAGTGTAGGCGAATTGATGATGCCGGCAGCCCGGCGACATGCAGATGCGAGCAAGGCAGTGTGCGTCTTCGCGCAACAAAAAAGGCCCGCGCATCTTGCGATGCGCGGGCCTTTGTTTGGAGACTATGGCTAAGCGATCAGCTCTTCAGCTTGGCGTTGCACAGGCTGTAGAAGCCGCCGCCCTTCTGGATCCACTTCAGGCCGCCAAGCGAATTGGCGTCCTTGAGGGCATAGTACTGGTCGAGGCAGGTGTGCATACGGCCCTTTCCGGGGGTCTCGCTGGTATATTTCGGCGAGATCGCGGACGGGAAGGTGACGCCCTTGGGCGCAGCCGTCGTCGGCTTCGCCGGCTCCTTGGTGTAGCTCGCCTCGTCGGCGGCCGGCACGGTGTCGTCATCCGAGGCGGCTGCGCCGCACTCGGTCTTGCGGAAGTCGTTCCACTTCATGCCGTTCAGCGTGTTGGCCGTCTTGGCGGCCTGATACTTGGTGCTGCATTCGGCCATGCTCAGGCCCTTGCCGCCATTGTCTGCGGGAGCGGCGGGAGCCGCGGCGGCCTTGGTGGTCGCCGGCTTGGAGGCGGCAGCGGCGGATGCACCGGCGGCGCATTCGGATTTGCGGAAGTCGTTCCACTTCATGCCGTTCAGCGTGCCGGCAGCCTTCGCCGCCTGATACTTGGTGCTGCATTCCTTCGCCGTCAGGCCCTTGGCCGTGCTGTCGTCCGCCGCGGCGGCAGCCTTCGTGGTGTCGGTCGCTTTCTTGGCATCGGCCGGCTTGGCGTCGGTCGTCGCTGCGGCGTCGGTACCGCACTGAGCCTTGCGGAACTGGTTCCAGGTCGCTCCGGCCAGTGTCCCCGCATCCTTGGCGGCGTTATACTTCGTGCTGCACTCGGCCATCGTCAGTGCGTTGGCTGGCGCGGCCAGGAACAAGGTCGCGACGGCGAGGCCGGTCAAAGTGGCAAGTCGGTGGATGAGCATAGCGTTTCTCCGTTGCAGCAGCCCATGATACGTCCCTGCAAATCAATAACGCTCAACGGTCGGTTGCGCCAGATGCTAAGTGGCGTATATATCGCCGAAAATCGGCTTCTCCCGATAAGGTGATGAAATCGTTGTCCGTTGCCTGGTTCAGAGCAAGATTTTCCTGGTGCATCCGCGCTGAAAGGCTCGAATGACTTGTATATTGCAGCATGGCAGTCTGGGCATGTCAGGTTGCGGCCACGTTGTGTGCAGTGCACAACAATGGTTTTCTAAGGATTGGTAACGTATAATCACACAATGTGATCATAGCGCCCTGGCCACTTGTGGCATGACGTGCCGGGGAAGAAACGTCGAGGAAGCTGACTGGCATGGCAGGGAATTATTTCGGCACGGACGGCATTCGCGGACGCGCCAACAAGTTTCCGATGACCGCTGAAATCGCGATGCGGGTCGGCATGGCCGCCGGCCTTTCTTTCCAGCGCGGCAGCCATCGACATCGTGTCGTGCTCGGCAAGGACACCAGGCTTTCCGGTTATATGATCGAGAATGCCATGGTCGCCGGTCTTTGTGCCGCCGGCATGGACGTGTTCCTGCTCGGCCCGATCCCGACGCCGGCTGTCGCCATGCTGGTGCGTTCGCTGCGCGCCGATATCGGCGTCATGATCTCGGCCTCGCACAACCCCTATTACGACAACGGCATCAAGCTGTTCGGACCCGACGGCTACAAGCTCTCCGACGAGATCGAGGAGCGCATCGAGAGCATGCTCGACAGGGATATCGAACTGGCGCTCGCCGACTCCGACGGGCTTGGCCGCGCCAAGCGCGTCGACGGCGTGCATGACCGCTACATCGAATTCGCCAAGCGCACCTTGCCGCGCTCGATGTCGCTCGCGGGCTTGAGGATCGTCGTCGATTGCGCCAATGGCGCGGCCTACAAGGTGGCGCCCGAGGCGCTGTGGGAACTGGGCGCCGAAGTCGTCGCCATCAATGTCGAGCCCAACGGCTTCAACATCAACAAGGAATGCGGCTCGACCCACCCGGCCGGCCTGCAAAAGAAGGTGCACGAAGTGCGCGCCGATATCGGCATCGCGCTCGACGGCGACGCCGATCGCGTCGTCATCGTCGATGAAAACGGCGCGATCGTCGATGGTGACCAGATCATGGCGCTGATCGCCGAATCCTGGCACCAGAGCGGGCGGCTTGCCGGCGGCGGTGTCGTCTCAACCGTCATGTCCAATCTGGGCCTCGAACGCTTCCTCGGCGACATGAAGCTGCAATTGCACCGCACCAAGGTCGGCGACCGTTATGTCGTCGAGCATATGCGCGCGCATGGCTTGAATGTCGGCGGCGAACAGTCGGGCCATATCGTGCTGTCCGACTTTTCGACCACCGGCGACGGCCTGGTTTCGGCGCTGCAGGTGCTGGCCTGCATCAAGCGGCAGGGCCGGCCGGTCAGCGAACTGTCGAAGAAATTCGAACCCGTGCCGCAACTCCTGAAGAACGTTCACATTTCCGGCGGCAAGCCGCTCGAGGAGGCGCCGGTCAAGGCCGCCATCGAAGACGCGCGTAGCCGGCTCGGCAAGACCGGACGGCTGGTTATCCGGCCATCCGGGACAGAGCCGCTGATCCGCGTGATGGCCGAGGGCGACGACCCGCAACTGGTCGAGTCCGTGGTGAATGGCATCGTGGACATCATCTCGGAAACGCGCAGCGCCGCCTGACCCCCACAGCGCCCGGCAGGACGTCGTCGCCTGAACCTGTCCAAGGCCCGCCTCTCGGCGGGCTTTTTCTTGTCGGCTCCCAGTCTGTTCGCTGTTCGGAAATCTCGCGCCGGTCCCCAGAAGTTTCGAGATTCGTGGTTAAGCAACAGGGTTAAACGCCTTTTAACCTTTGCAATTCATTATCCACGACTGAAAGCCAATCGCATTTCGGGCGGGTTTGCCGTTCCGAGCTTCTCAGGGGTGACAAGCATGTTCAAGACAGCAAGAAAGGCCCTGCTCGCCTTACTGTTCGCAGGCCTGGCGGGGCCGTTGTTCGCGGCCGACCTGCCGGAACCGATCGTCGAAGAGGCTCCGCCTCAGGCCGTCTACGAGCAGCCGGTAGAAGTCGGCGGCTGGTATATCCGTGGCGACATCGACTATCACAAGTCGACCGTGCGCGGCATCGACTATATGACCTACACCGTCGATCCCTGTAACTGTACGGTTACGCCCGGCACCAGAAGCTTCGATTTCGGCAAGCTCAAGGGCGGTTTCTCGCTCGGCGCCGGCGTCGGCTACAAGATCAACGATCACTTCCGGACCGATTTGACCGCCGACTATTGGTTCAAGTCGAACTTCAACGGCGGCACCTCGGATATCAACGGTACTTCGACCGAAGTATCGAAGATGAGCGCCCTGCTACTGCTTGCCAACGCCTATGTCGATCTCGGCACCTACCATGGCATCACGCCTTACGTTGGCGCCGGCATCGGCGGCGCCCGCGTCAAGTGGGATGATGTCTACGACCCGAACACCACCGAGTTCAATCCCGGCAGATCAAGCTGGCGTTTCGCCTACGGTCTGATGGCCGGCGCTTCGTACTGCTTGACCGACAAGATCATTCTCGATGCCGGCTACCGCTTCTCCCATATCCAGGGCGGCCGCATGTTCGACTGGAACATCACCAGCTCCGGTCCCGGCTTCGATCGTGGCATCAACACACACGAAGTGCGCGGTGGCCTGCGTTACCAGTTCGGTGGCAACAACGGTTGCGCCGCGCCGGTCGTTGCCTACCAGCCCGAACCCGAGCCGATCTACACCAAGTAACAGCATCTACATTACTTGAATTCTTCACAAACCGCCCGGCCTCAGCCGGGCGGTTTTTCGTTGGCCGCCTGGAATCGACAGGGGAAATGAATTCGCTAACGCTCTGTTAGCCTTAACCGCCACTTAACCACTATGGTTAACAATGCTCCTTGAAACGATGGCTGCCGCTGCGATTGCGGGCTGCGCCAAATTCGGGAGTCGGGGACCATGAAACTTACATCGCGTATGGCGCTGGCGCTCGGTGCACTAGCCCTCCTGCCGCTGACGCCGGTGCACGCGGCCGACTACGATCCGCCGATCTATGTCGACCAGGCGCCCGACTACGTCCCGGTCGAGGTCGGCTCCGGCTGGTATCTGCGCGGTGATCTCGGCTATGCCTTCAACAAGCCCTATGAATTTTCGGAAACTCCGGCCGGTCTGGTTACGGATACCAGCCCGCTGTCTGGTTCGATAGGTATGGGCTACCATTTCAACGATTACTTCCGTGGTGAATTGAATTTCGGTCTGCTGCCGACAAGCAAATTCGCCAGCAAATTCGACAGTACTTGCGATGGAACGCAGACGGTGACTGTCACCAGCGGTGGCAGCACAAGCGCGTTCGCCGGCCCAAGCACCCGTGGATGCGAAGGCTCCAACGACGGCAACAACAAGGCCTACGATGTGATGGCCAGCGCCTTTGTCGACCTGGGCACTTATGTCGGCTTCACGCCCTATGTCGGAGGCGGTGTCGGCATAGCGTACAGCACCTACAAGTACGCTCAAGGCGCTCGCAACTGTCAGAATTCATCGACAACATCAGGTACAACCACGACCATCTTTGAATGCGACGATCCAAACGGCTATGATGGGACGACGCAGTCGGAGAAGCAGTTCAGCTTCGCCTATACGCTCGGCGCCGGCTTTGCTTATCAGGTCAGCAAGAATGTTGCAGTCGATGTCGGCTATCAATACACGGCTCTGCCTTCCGCGAAATACGTGACAGCAGACGCTGTCGGCAACCCTGAGTTCAAAAAGGGCCTCGATTATCATCAGGTCAAGGTCGGGCTGCGCTACGATCTCTGGTAGGCGCGGCGAGTACGAGGACCAGCACGGCGGATCATGGGGTCCGTCGTTTGCGTTTGAAGTCACGACATCCTGATCGGGGATCGCCGGTATCCCGGCAACGACAAAAACTTTCCTCTTGACGCCTGAAGCCCGAACGAATATCGCCGTCCGTGGGCCACCCCTCCCCAACGAGGGGCCACTATCTGGAAGGATAGACCACGATGACGACGCATACGAAGCCCGGACTCCGTCCGGCAAACCCCAATTTCTCCTCAGGTCCCTGCGCAAAGCGCCCCGGCTGGTCGGTCGAGGCGCTAAGAAATGCTGCGCTCGGCCGTTCCCACCGCGCCAAGATCGGCAAGACCAAGCTCGAACAGGCGATCGAGCTGACGCGGGAGATTCTCCAGGTCCCGGCGGGTTACCGCATCGGCATCGTGCC
Source organism: Mesorhizobium sp. M7A.F.Ca.CA.002.15.2.1 (assembly GCF_003998715.1). Taxonomy (NCBI): domain Bacteria; kingdom Pseudomonadati; phylum Pseudomonadota; class Alphaproteobacteria; order Hyphomicrobiales; family Phyllobacteriaceae; genus Mesorhizobium; species Mesorhizobium sp. M7A.F.Ca.CA.002.15.2.1. Next base: position 817 of record NZ_RZPI01000216.1, on the reverse strand, counting down.
GGCGTCGGACACCGGTGCGGTCGAGATGGCGCTGTGGTCGCTGCTCGGCGAGCGCGGCGTCGACATGGTCGCCTGGGAGAGCTTTGGCTCCGGCTGGGTCACCGACGTGGTCAAGCAATTGAAGCTCGCCGACGTGCGCAAGATCGAAGCCGGCTACGGCGAGCTGCCTGATCTCACCAAGATCGATTTCGACCGCGATGTGGTGTTCACCTGGAACGGCACCACGTCGGGCGTTCGCGTGCCGAACGGCGATTTCATTCCCGCGGACCGCAAGGGCCTGACCGTCTGCGATGCGACTTCCGCCGCATTCGCGCAGAGGCTCGACTTCGAAAAACTCGATGTCGTCACTTTCTCCTGGCAGAAGGTGCTGGGCGGCGAGGGCGCTCACGGCATGCTGATCCTGTCGCCTCGCGCTGTCGAGCGGCTGGAAACCTACAAGCCCTCATGGCCGCTGCCGAAAATTTTCCGCCTGACCTCAGGCGGCAAGCTGATCGAAGGCATCTTCAAGGGCGAGACCATCAACACGCCCTCGATGCTGTGCGTCGAGGATTACCTCGATGCGCTCAACTGGGCGAAGTCGACCGGCGGCCTCGACGCGCTGATCGCCAGGGCGGATGCCAATGCGGCCGTCCTCGATCGCTTTGTCGGCAAGTCCTCCTGGCTCGGTCATCTCGCCGTCCAGCCGGCGACACGGTCGAACACGTCCGTCTGCCTGTCCTTCACCGATCCGGACGTGTCCGCGCTCGACGCCGACGGGCAGGCGGCCTTCGCCAAGGGGCTGGTGTCGGTGCTCGACAAGGAAGGCGTCGCCTATGAT
>NZ_RZPI01000215.1:2444-8008 GCF_003998715.1 Mesorhizobium sp. M7A.F.Ca.CA.002.15.2.1 | reverse complement strand
GATGAATGGCCGCCACGTTCTCGCCTCGCAAGGGACGAGGGCCATACAGAACCCGGCTTACAGGCCAGCTGGCAATTTCTCTCCCCCGATATCAAGAGAAATCTCTTGAAATCAGCAGGTTGCGCCCTCGGGCGCGCCTGTTGATTCAAGCCTGTCCGGCCGTTCATCCGAGCCGGGAGCCGCTGATCCCGTCCAGCGACGTCTCGATCGCTTTCCAGAGCTCTTCCACCGGCTCGCAGCCGACCGAGAGGCGGACGAAACCGGCGGAGACCGCATCGCCTCGCTTCAGGCGCCGCTCGGCGGAGGTGTGGACGCCGCCGAAGGATGTCGCGGCCTGCATCAGGGCACAATTGTTGATGAAGTCCTCGGCTTTGTCTTCCGAGGCGAGTTCGAAAGAGATGAGAAAGCCGAAGCGCTCCATCTGGGCGCGGGCTAGGTTGTGCGACGGGTCGCCTTCAAGCCCGGGATAACGCAGGCCGCTGATTGCCTTGTGGCCCTGCAGTCGCCGCGCGATGACTTCCGCCGAGGAACACATGCGATCGAAGCGCACATCCAGTGTCTCCAGGCCGCGGTGCACCAGCCAGGCTTCGAACGGACCGGGAATGCTGCCGGAAACTTCGCGCCAGCCGGTCACGGCGGCGATGATATCGGCATTGCGACTGGCGACATGGCCGAACAGCACGTCGGAATGGCCATTGGGTGCCTTGGTGTCGGCGGCAACGACGATGTCGGCGCCGTGGTCGAGCGGTCGTTGGCCGAGAGGGGTCATGGTCGTGTTGTCGACCACAAGGATCGCGCCGGCTTTGTGGACAGCATCGGCAACGGCGGCGATATCGCAGATATCCAGCCCCGGATTGGCAGGGGTTTCGACAAATGCCAGCCGATAGCCATCGAAGCCGCCATCGAGGAAGGTCGAAGTCGGCCTGGCATCATAGGTGATGCCGAGCGGCTTGAGGAAGCGCTCGGCCAGCGCTCGTGTCGTGTGATAGCCGTCCGATGGCAGCAGGATACGGTCGCCGGCCTTGAGCACGGCAAAAAACGCCGCCGAGATTGCCGCCATTCCGGAAGGGAATGCGACGCAGGGCGCGTCCTCCAGATGGGCCAGCATATGCTCGACCGCGTCCCAGGTCGGGTTGCTGAATCGCCCGTACTGGTTGAAGCCGGTGGCGTCGCCGGGCGCATGAAAGATGGCGGCCATGGTCAGCGGCAGGGGAATGGAATCGCCCATGGCAAGCCCGCTGCGACGCAGGTGAGGAAGCGCTGCAGCGCGTGACTTTGCTGTTTCAGACATCGAATTTCAGACCCTGTTGGTGACCGGCTGGATGTGGCGAGACGCTATGCCCGGCAGCGGCTCGCGGCAAGGCGCGTCCGGTTGGGCCAGGCGGCTCTAAACGCTTCGTTAGGCTTAATAGACCATAAAGACGAGACGTGTCGTCACGGCTGCTCTCTTTGGTCGGGGCGCGCGTGTTTGTGAAGCCTATTCCCGTTGACGCCCATAGTGCCCCATGATATCCCATCCAGACATCAAAGCCTTCGTTCCGTGTCAGGGTAAAGCGTACGCCAATCGGGCAGCCGCGGCGGCTGCGCGTTTGCTGGTTTTTGCCTGTGCGGACGAGGCTGATACGGGGCAGGGAACGCGCTGCGGCGGCGCGTGCGACAAGATGCAGAGGGGTGCGGCGGCGCAAGCGGCTGTAGCGTTTAATGGACCGGTTTCTGTCAAACACGGTGAGCAGGATCGATGCGAAGGGGCGGGTGTCCGTTCCCGGGCATTTCCGTGCCGTCGTGCAGAAGCGCGGCTATTCGGAACTCTATGCGCTGCGCTGCCTGGACCTGCCGGCGATGGATGTCGGCGGGCTCGACCTGCTCGACCGCTACGAGCAGCGCATAGCGCTCGAGGATCCCTTCCTGCAGACGGCGGACGATATGTCGTTCTTCTGCCATGGCGACGGAACCTTCTTGAAACTCGACCAGGACGGCCGCATCACGATGAGCGATTTCCTTCGCGAACACACCGGCATCTCGGCGGAAGTGGCCTTTGTCGGGCGCGGCAATTTCTTTCAGATCTGGGAGCCGGGACGGCTTGCCGCCTATGGGGCGCAGGCGCGGGCACGGCTTTTGCAGCTTCGGCAGGGGACGAAGCCTGGGGAGCGACCGGAATGACGGCAGGCCACGGCGATGACCTTCCTCGCGCCGTAGATGGGCACGCCGTTGGCGGATCGGCCCGCCACATTCCGGTCCTCCTTGCCGAAGTGCTCGAAGCACTGGCGCCGGCGCAGGGCGACCTCATCATTGATGGCACGTTCGGCGCCGGCGGCTACACCAGGGCCATTCTGGCGACAGGCGCCTCCGTGGTGGCGATCGACCGCGATCCGGATGCCATTGCGGCCGGGCGCGATCTTGAAGTGCAGTCGGGTGGTCGGCTGCGGCTGGTGCAGGCGCCGTTCTCGACGCTGGACGAACATGTCGAGAGCGCCGACGGGATCGTGCTCGACATCGGCGTGTCCTCGATGCAGCTCGACCAGGCGGAGCGCGGGTTTTCGTTCCGCGCCGACGGGCCGCTCGACATGCGCATGGCGCAATCGGGCCTCAGCGCCGCCGACGTCGTCAATTCCTTCAAGCCGGGCGATCTTGCCCGCATCTTCGGCTTCCTCGGCGAGGAGCGCCATGCCGGACGCATTGCCCGCATGATCGAGGCGCGCCGCGAAAAGCGCCCGTTCGAGCGCACGTTGGAACTCGCCGACGCCATCGAGACGCATATCGGCCGGGCGCCGAAGGACAAGATCCATCCGGCGACGCGCGTCTTCCAGGCGCTGCGCATTTTTGTCAATGACGAGCTTGGCGAACTGGCCAAGGCCCTGTTTGCGGCCGAACGCGCTCTGAAGCCGGGCGGACGGCTCGCCGTGGTCACCTTCCATTCTCTGGAAGACCGCATCGTCAAGCGTTTCATCGCAGACCGGGCCGATGTCGCGACCGGCTCGCGTCACCTGCCCGAGGCGCATGCGCGCACCGCGACGTTCCGCAAGGCGGGCGGCGGCGTGACGGCCGGCGACGCCGAGGTGGCGGCCAATCCGCGCGCCCGTTCGGCCAGGCTGCGCGCGGCGGTCCGCACCCAGGCGCCGGCGCGCGGCAGCGACTTTTCGATTTTCGGCCTTCCAAAGCTTCCCGGTATCGACCGGCCGGGGGAGAGGTAGCTAAGTGTTTCGTACCAGCGACATTGTCCTGATCGCCGTCATGGTTGCGGTCGCGGCCCTTACCTACAAGGCCAAGCGCGAGGCCGAGGAACAATTGGCCGCCGTGCAGAAGATCCATGCGCAGATACGCTATGAGGAGGACACGATCGACCTGCTCAAGGCCGACTGGAGCCTGCTTACCCAGCCGTCGCGGCTGCAGAAGCTCGCCGAACTCTACAAGTCGCAGCTCGAACTCGAGCCGGTCAGCGCCCGCCAGATCGGCGGTGTCGGCGACCTGCCGGCCAAATCCCTTGACATCCAGGACATCTTGTCGGGACGCCAGGGCGGCATGGCTGATAGTTCGGGCGGCAAGGCGCCGTCGGACGGCAGGGATCCCGTGGTGACCGGAGGCATCGCCCAATGATCGGTAAACTGCTGAAACGTCGCGCCAGGACGAGTGAAGATGGATCGATCGTGGTCGAGGGCGCCCGCAAGGCGACCGGCGGCAAGGGCAGGACGCGCATCGTCATGACGATGGCGGTGTTCTTCGGCATCTTCTCGACCATATCAGGGCGGCTGGTCTATCTCGGCTTCCAGACCCCCGATATGTCGGGCGGTCCGCAGAGCCGGGTGACGGCATCGCGGCCCGACATCGTCGACCGCAACGGCGAAGTGTTGGCCACGGACATCAAGACGGCGTCGCTGTTTGCAGAACCACGCCGGATTGTCGACGCCGACGAGGCGATCGAGAAGCTGTCGACGGTGCTTCCGGACATCGACTATGAGCAGACCTACCATAAGCTGAAGAGCGGCGCCGGTTTCGTCTGGCTGCAGCGGCAGCTGACGCCCAAGCAACAGTCCGACATCATGCAGCTCGGCATTCCCGGTTTCGGCTTCCGCACCGAAAAGCGCCGCTTCTATCCGAGCGGCGAAACCTCGTCCTACATTGTTGGGCTCACCAACATCGACAACCAGGGCATCTCCGGCATGGAGAAATATGTCGACGAGCAGGGGCTGAGCGACCTGCAGGCGTCGGGCCTTGCCATTGCCAAGGATCTCAAGCCGGTAAAGCTTTCGATCGATCTGCGCGTGCAGCATGTGGTGCGCGACGAGATCGCCGCCGGCCTGGAGCGCTATCGTGCCATGGGCACCGGCGCCGTTGTGCTCAACGTCAAGACCGGCGAAGTGGTGGCCATGGCCTCGGTGCCGGATTTTGATCCGAACAATCCCTACAACGCACAAGACAAGGACCGGCTGAATCGCATGTCGGCGGGCCTCTACGAGATGGGTTCGACCTTCAAGAGCTTCACCTCAGCCATGGCGCTCGATTCCGGCAAAGCGACGATGGCGAGCCGCTTCGATGCTTCGCATCCAATCCGGGTCGGCCATCAGGCCATTCACGATTTCCACGGCAAGAACCGTGTGCTGTCGTTGCCGGAGGTGTTCCTCTACTCGTCCAACATCGGGTCGGCCAGGGAAGCCGAGATGGTCGGCATCGAGGGGCATCGCGAATTCCTGCATCGCCTTGGCATTCTGGACAGGATGCAGACCGAATTGCCGGAGACTGCCCGTCCGACTGAACCGAAGGTCTGGAAACAGGTCAATTCATTCACCATCGCCTTCGGCCATGGCGTGTCGACGACGCCGCTGCAAGCGGCTGTGGGCTGCGCGGCGTTGATGAATGGCGGTTTCCTGATGAACCCCACCTTTCTGGTGCGGACGCAGGCGGAAGCGATGGCCACCGCCAAGAGAGTGGTGAGCGAAAAGACCGTCGAAGGCATGCGCTACCTCTATTCGCTCAATGCCGAAAAGGGCTCTGCCAGAAACGCCAGAGTCCCCGGCTACCGCGTTGGCGGCAAGACCGGAACCGCCGAGAAGGTCATCAATGGCCGCTACTCGAAGGACTTGAATTTCAACACCTTCGTCGCCGCCTTCCCGATGGACGATCCGCAGTATCTGGTGTTTACCATTGCCGATGCCCCGCACCCGGAAAAGCCCGGCATGACGGATGTCGCGGCCGCGAATGCTGGGGTTATGGCCGGCAATATCATCAGGCGTTCAGCTGCCATGCTTGGCGTGAAGCCAGATTTCAGCCATGAAAATGGTGCAACGCTGGTTTCCTATCAGTGATTCTTAGGGCGCGCCGGCAACAGCGCGCTATTTTGTTACGGTGAACGGGACTCGATGAAGCTCAGAGATCTAGCCGGTATCCTGCCCGTCGAGGGAATAGCTTCCGTCGATCTGGAGGTTACAGGGATTTCTTCGGATTCCCGCGAGGTAAAAGCGGGCGTTGTCTTTTTTGCGCTCGCCGGAACCAAGGCCGACGGTGCCGTTTATGCCGCAGATGCCGCCGCGCGCGGTGCGGCCGCGATCGTGGCGGGCAAGGGCAGCACC
>NZ_RZPI01000215.1:0-2434 GCF_003998715.1 Mesorhizobium sp. M7A.F.Ca.CA.002.15.2.1 | reverse complement strand
TCCGGTGCTGGCGGTCGACGATCCGCGCCTGGCGCTGGCGCAGAGTGCGGCACGCTATTTCGGCAAGCAGCCTGAGATCATGGTCGCGGTGACCGGCACCAGCGGCAAGACCTCGGTCGCAGCCTTCACCAGGCAGATCTGGGAGCAAGCCGGTTATGCCGCCGCTTCGATCGGCACCACCGGCGTGGTGGCGCCTGGGCGCAACGACTATGGTTCGCTGACGACACCCGATCCGGTCGCCCTGCATCAATTGCTGCGGGAATTGGCCGATGCCGGCGTCACCCACGCCTCGATGGAAGCCTCCAGCCATGGGCTCGACCAGCGCCGCCTCGACGGCGTGAAGCTGGCCGCCGGCGGCTTCACCAATCTCGGCCGCGACCATATGGATTATCATCCGACCATCGAGGATTATCACCGCGCCAAACTGCGCCTGTTCGACACGTTGCTGCCGAAGGGCGCGCCGGCCGTGATCTTCGCCGACGATCCATGGTCGGCGCCGACGACCGTGGCCGCAAAGGCTGCCGGGCTCAATGTGCTGACGGTCGGCCGCCATGGCGACTTCCTCAGGCTGAAGCGGGTCGAGCACGAACGCCACCGCCAGCGGGCCGAAGTCGAGGCCGACGGCGTGCTCTACGAGATCGACCTGCCGCTGGCCGGTGATTTCCAGATTTCGAACGCGCTGGTTTCGGCGGGTCTTGCCATTTCCACGGGAACACCTGTCGCCAAGGCCCTGATAGCGTTGGAGAAACTGAAGGGCGCGCCGGGCCGGCTCGACCTCGTCGGCACCACCGGCAATGGCGCGCCGGTCTATGTCGACTATGCCCACAAGCCGGACGCGCTGGAAAACGTGCTGGCTTCGGTACGGCCGTTCACCACCGGTCGTGTCATCGTCGTGTTCGGCTGCGGCGGCGACCGCGACCGGGGAAAAAGGCCGATCATGGGCGAAATCGCGACGCGGCTTGCCGATGTCGTCATCGTCACCGACGACAATCCGCGCTCCGAAGTGCCGGAAACGATCCGTGCCGCTATTTTGGCCGCTGCTCCAGGGGCCATCGAGATCGGCGACCGGCGCCAGGCGATCCACGAAGCGGTCGCCATGCTGCATGCCGGCGACACGCTGATCGTGGCCGGTAAGGGCCACGAGGAAGGCCAGACGATCGGCTCCGAGACCTTGCATTTCTCCGATCATGAGGAAGTCCGCGCGGCACTCACGGAGCGCGCAGCATGAGCTTGCTGTGGACCTCCGAAGCGCTGGTTGCCGCCATGGACGGGCGGCCGCTCGGGCCGATGCCGGAGGGGATTTCAGGCATTTCGATCGACAGCCGCAGCCTGCAGCCGGGCGACGCCTTCTTCGCCATCAAGGGCGAGGCGATGGACGGCCATGACTTCGCAACCGCCGCCATCAAGGCTGGCGCTGGCGTGCTGGTGGTGGCCGAAGGCAAGCTGCCGTCGCTCGGCCGGTTGACAGCGCCGATCATCGTCGTCGAGGACGTGCTGGTCGCGCTGGAAAAGCTTGGAGTTGCATCGCGCGCCCGCTCGAGCGCGAAAATCATCGCTGTGACCGGTTCGGCCGGCAAGACCACCACCAAGGAAGCGCTGCGCCATGTGCTGCAAGCCGTAGGCAAGGTGCATGCCTCGGCGCAGTCCTTCAACAATCACTGGGGCGTGCCGCTGACCTTGGCGCGGATGCCTGATGATTGCGACTATGCCGTGTTCGAGATCGGCATGAACCATCCCGACGAGATCCGTCCGCTGGTCAAGATGGTGAGGCCGCATGTCGCCATCGTCACCATGATCGCGGCGGCGCATCTCGGCTTTTTCCGTAATCTGGACGAGATCGCCAAGGCCAAGGCCGAGATTTTCGAGGGGTTGGAGCCCGAGGGGGCCGCCGTCCTCAACCGCGACGATGCCCGATTCAAGCTGCTCGACAAGATGGCCCATGCCGCCGGTGTCGAGCACGTCTACGGCTTCGGCGAGAATGCGCGCTCTACCTTCAAGCTCACCAAATGCGAACTGCATGCCGATCATTCCGACATCACCGCCAGGATCGGCGGCCACGAAGTGACGGCGCGGATCGGCGCGCCCGGTCGCCATATGGTGCAGAACGTGCTGGCGGTGCTGGGTGCGGCGCATCTGGTCGGCGCCGATCTCGACAAGGGTGCTTCAGCACTGGCCGATCTCTCCGCCGAGCGCGGGCGCGGCAAGCGCCATGTGCTGCGCCATCCCGGTGGTTCGACTTCGAGCCACCCCGGTGGACTGATCACGCTGATCGACGAAAGCTACAACGCCAATCCGGCATCGATGGCTGCTGCGATGGCGTTGCTCAACGCGACGCCGGTGACGGGCGAGGGCCGCCGCATCGCCGTGCTCGGCGACATGCTCGAACTCGGCGACCATTCGACCAAGCTGCATGCGGCCCTTGCCGATCCTGTCT
>NZ_RZPI01000214.1:0-8064 GCF_003998715.1 Mesorhizobium sp. M7A.F.Ca.CA.002.15.2.1 | reverse complement strand
CTTGAATACTCCTGAATGTCTGAATTTCGCCAGGGCGGCGGGCGAGCCCGCCGTCGACCGGGGAACTGGGAATCGGCTGTTAGTTGTTGCCGAAGAGGTTGCGGTCAGCACCCTGGGCAGGCGCCTGAGCAGCCGGTTCCGACTTCTTGGTCGAAGCGGTGTACGAGCTGTCGACAGCAGTGGCTGCCGCGGCGTTGGAACCGTAGTGGTCGCTACCAGCGAAGGCGCTGCCGGAAATGGCCAGAAGGGCTGCGGCAGTGAGAATGATCTTTTTCATTTTTGGTACTCCAGTATCGTCTTTTTTCCGTCCGTCTAGCGGCGTGTCTTGGAAATGAAATCGCGTCGTTCGGACAGCCCCGATGTGGGAGGGCAAGGTCGTCTTTTCCAATCACGAAGTTGTTCCGTGTGGACCATGAATCCACACCTTGAAATTGTGCCAACGGAATCTAGGGATGCATTTTTCTTCTTCATATCAGTGTGTTAGGTGTAGCCACCTGATGGATCACTGACTGTTTCAGAGGCCCAGCGTTCACACCGTCCTGCACGCACCGTCAACAGAAACGAACCGTTCGGTTCGATTTTAGGGCGAACTAATAGTCATTTTTCGAAACCATTAACCTTTTTTGACCCCCCGCGAAGGGTCGGATTCGGGAAGATCGCAGCCGGCAAATGGCCGCCCGGGAGGTGGGATCTCGGCCCGCGACGAGCTGCAGTAGCGTTTCGCATGCCGTGTCGCGCCGCATGGATACGATGTCGTTTTCATGCCGACGGCGCGCCCGCGATCGTGGTTAGATCATACCATCTCAGGTGCCGCTTCGTGACGACGAGGCGGAGAATTGGGAAGCCGGTCAGAATCCGGCGCTGCCCCCGCAACGGTGGTGGAGTTCAAGTCGCAACGGGAGACCACTGGGCAACCGCCTGGGAAGGTGTCGCGATGGTCCGCAAGGACAACTCCAGAGCCCGGAAACCAGCCCGAGATTTTTAGACTCGACTGATCGCGGTGGGCGGTCAAGAGGTGGATAGCGCATGTCCGGCACACAGCCGGCCTGCGCTTCAATCCTTCCTCCGTCACCACCAGTTCAGTCCTTAGGAACGAGGACAGGACATGGATATCCGCAACGACATGCTGAGGCTCCTGAAGGGGCGCCGGCAAGGCTTTTCGCTGGAGCAGCCCTTCTACACCGATCCGGACTACTTCAAGCTCGACATGGAGCTGATCTGGTATCGCGACTGGCTGTTCATCGGCCATGATTGCGAACTGCCGAAGCCGGGCAGCTACATCACCGTGCAGGTCGGCGATTATCCGGTCGTCCTTGTCCGCGACCAGCACGGCAAGATCAACGCCTTCCACAATTCCTGCCGCCATCGCGGCAGCCGCGTGTGCAACACGGAGAAGGGTACCGCGGCAAAGCTCGTCTGCCCGTATCATCAGTGGACCTACGAGCTGGACGGCCGCCTGCTGTTTGCCCGCCAGATGGCCGACGGTTTCGACAAGAGTGATTTCGGCCTGAAGCCGGTCGCCTGCGAGAGCGTCGGCGGCTACATCTTCATCTGCCTGGCCAAGGAACCGGCAGATTTCGCGCCGATGCGGGCGATGATCGAACCCTATCTTTTGCCGCACCGGCTGCGTGAAGCAAAGATCGCCTTCGAGAGCACGATCGTCGAGAAGGGCAACTGGAAGCTGGTCTGGGAAAACAACCGCGAGTGCTACCACTGCGCCGCCAATCATCCCGAGTTGTGCAAGACCTTCCCCGAGGCTCCAACCATAACCGGCGTCCATGGCGCCGACAGCGACCCTGAAATGGTCGCACACTGGGCCAGATGCGAGGCATCAGGCTTGCCGAGCAAATTCCGCATCGATCCGGCAGGGCAGTACCGCGCCACCCGCGCGCCGCTGCTGCGCGATGCCGTCAGCTACACCATGACGGGAAAACGGGCGGTCCAGAAGAACCTGTCCGACAGCGTTTCAACCGACCGCATCGGCTCCTTGCTGCTCTATCACTATCCGACGACCTGGAACCATATCCTCGGCGACCACGCCGTTACCTTCCGCGTGCTGCCGATCAGTGCCACGGAAACCGCAGTGACAACGAAATGGCTCGTCCACAAGGATGCGGTCGAAGGCGTCGACTACGACCTCGCTGAGCTCACCCATGTCTGGACCGAGACCAACGACCAGGACCGCCGCATCGTCGAGGAAAACGCCTTCGGCATCCTGTCGCCGGCCTATGAACCAGGCCCCTATTCGGAGCTGCATGAGGGCGGCGTGATCCAGTTCGTCGAGTGGTACGCGTCGTTCATCGGGCCGCGCCTTGCCGAAGGCGGCCGGCCGGCCCTGCGCAGCGTCGCCTAGCCCAGGGGACAAGAGGATGAATGCGATGACGGACCTTGGCCTCTATCGCCATCTCGACCAGATGACGCCCTGGAACGACAGGCTGCAGGTGCTGGAAGTGATCGGCGTCAGCGACGAAGCGCCTGACGTGAAGACCTTCACCTTCCGCTCCGACAACCAGACCTGGTTCCGCTACAAACCGGGGCAGTTCGTGACTCTGGAACTGCCGACATCGGACGGGCCGCTGATGCGCACCTACACGCTGTCGTCCTCGCCGTCGCGGCCGTTCTCGATCGCGGTGACGGTCAAGGCGCAGGCGGGCAGCACCGGTACGCGCTGGATGTTCGACCATCTGACGCCCGGTTCGCACGTCAAGGCCTATGGGCCGACCGGCGACTTCTCGCTGCACAGCCACCCGGCCGCCAAATACCTGTTCATTTCGGCCGGTTCCGGCGTGACGCCGATGATGTCGATGCTGCGCTGGCTGAACGACTGCGCGCCATGGACCGATGTCGGCTTCGTCAACTGCGCGCGCCGCCCGGAAGAGATCATTTTCCGCAAGGAGCTCGAACTGCTCGGCAGCCGCATGCCTGGGCTGTCGCTCGGCTTCATGATCGAGGAGCGGTCGAGCCGCGAGGGCTGGTTCGGCCATATGGGCCGCATCGACGCGATCCGGCTGCCATTGCTGGCGCCCGATTTCCGCGAGCGCGAGATTTTCTGCTGCGGCCCCGATCCTTTCATGCGCGCCGTGCGCGGCATGCTGGACGCAGCCGGCTTCGACATGGCGAAATACCATCAGGAAAGCTTTGCCGCGCCTGCCGTGGAGGAGATCCCGGCGCCGTTCTCGCCGCCGGCGGAAGACGGCGCCGCTGCCACCGTGGAGGCCGTGACACCGATCCGGTTCTCGCATTCCGATGTCGATGCCGAATGCGTCGCCGGCCAGACCGTGCTGCAGACGGCACGCGCCTCGGGGGTGCGGATTCCCGCCGCCTGCGAGTTCGGCCTGTGCGGCACCTGCAAGGTGAGGAAGGTCGCGGGCGACGTCGAGATGAGCCACAATGGCGGCATCCTCGATCACGAAATCGAAGACGGCTTTATCCTCGCCTGTTGCTCGAAGCCGCTTTCGGCGCTTGAAATCGAGGCGTGACCGGCAGGCACGGTCAGAGGCTGTCCATGCCCGCGCGGCCTGCAGCTGCGCTCGGCCGGGCCTACGCCATCTTGCCAAAAACCCTGCAAATGGTTAGACGCCTGCAACGGTGGGGTTGACCGTAGGGCCCGAAGATCATCTCCGCGGCCTGCTTCGGCGGGGAGCAAACATGCGACAATCCGGCGTATATGCCATTGCCAGCAAGGATATCGTCTTTGAATCCTTCGATGGCGAAGCCGTCGTTCTCGACCTGACCACCGGTAAATATTTCGGCTTCTCTGATTCAGGCAGCAGGCTTTGGGATGCACTGTCGTCCGGCGTGCCTGCCTCCGAACTGGTCGGCGCCGCGACCGGGATTGGCGCCCTCGATGCCGCCGCGATTGACGGCTTTGTTTCACAATTGCTCGAATTCGGTTTGCTGGCGGCCGCAACCGATGGCGTGGCAAGACCGGTTCCCAGCGAATTGCTGGCTCAGCTCGCCGCTGCCGGCGAGCCCCTCAAGGTCGACATCCATGACGACCTTGCCGACCTCATTGTCGTCGATCCCATCCACGAGGTCGAGGAGCCCCTCGGCTGGCCCGCAGTGAAGCAGGCCAACTGAGGCGCGCCAGGCTCTCGTTGCCGGACGGCTCCGGAACAGGCAGACCATGCCGAACGTCACTCTCGAAAACCTGACTGACTACGCACGTCATGTCCTGGCGCAAGCGCAGAGCAGCGCCGCGCATTATCCACTGACCTGCAAGGTGGGTTTGCCGCATCTGGAGTTGACCGCTCATGTGAGTGCCGGCGCGTTGGCGGATGCCTTCGCTCATGGCTTTGTCACGGCTGCGGACAACCGAGCGCCTGCCGACATCTGCCGCATCTTCGTCGCACATCCCGGCATTGACGGCATCGCGGCACCGGCCAGATGGGGCCAAGGACCCTTCACGCAGCATGGCTTCGCCACCAGGCTGGCGGAAGCCGGATTGCGCGGCAACCATTTCCACGACCTGGATTTCTGGCAGTTCTATGATCCGCAACGTCGCGTTGGCGTGCAATTGATGGCCTCGGCCGATGCCTTTCCACCGTGGGAGCCGGGAGCGCCGCTGCGCCCCTTCCTCCATTGGGAATATGCGGCACGTGGCATGCGGCTGGCCCATGCGGGGACGCTCGGCACCAAAGGCAGGGGCGTACTGCTGGCCGGCGCGGGCGGCGCCGGGAAATCCGGGACCGTCGCCGCCGGCCTCCTCCACGGGCTGGACAGCGTCGGCGACGATTATGTGCTGGTCGACCTCTCCAACGGCGTGACTGCCCGCCCGTTGTTTTCAACACTCAAGCAGGATCCCCAGGGATTCGCGCGACTTGGGCTGGATCACCGGCTGCCAGCTCATAGCCCGCTCAACTGGCAAGGCAAATATGCTTTTCACATTCATGACATCGCGCCCCGGCCGGTGCCTGAAACCCTGGACATCGTTGCGCTGCTGGTGCCACATATCGGCGGAGGCGGGGCAAGTTCGATCGTGCCGGTGTCGCGGAGGGATGCCATGATTGCCTTGGCGCCGTCCGGCATAGCGCAGATGCCGGGCGAGCGGGAGAGCGGCTTTCGCTTCTTCAGCGACCTGACCCGCCTGCTGCCATGCTATCGTCTGTCGCTGGGGACGCAGCCACAGGAGATAGCCGGCACGATTGCGGACTTTCTTGTGCGGGGCGCTTCGTGAAACTGAGCGTGATAATGCCCGTCTATAACCGTGAACGCTATGTCGTTTCGGCATTGCGCTCGCTGGTGCGGCAGCGGGACGCCGCCGATCTCGACATCATCGTCATCGACGACGGTTCGACCGACGGCTCTGCTGAGGCCGTACGCTCGATGATGGGCGAAAACCCCTGCATCCGACTCTTCCAGCAATCGAACATGGGCGTGGCCAGGGCGCGCAACGCCGGGCTGCGGCAACTGCCGCCGGATGCGGAGTTCGTGTCATTCCTGGATTCTGACGACATCTCGCTGGCCGGACGGTTCAAGGCCGATCTCGCCCGCTTCGAGGCTACCTCCGGGCTTGAGCTAACCTATTCGCTGATGACGCTGGTCGACCGGATCGACGACGAGAAGCTCGAGCCGGAGGCGGACTGCTGTACCATGACGCTTCGCGGAATTTCGCTGAGCACCGCTCTCTTCAGTCGAACGCTTGTCGATCGCATCGGCCATTTCGACGAGGACTTTGAGCAGTCCGAGGACACGGATTATCTGTTGCGAGTCTTCGAAACCGGTCCGCGCTACGAATTGCCGAACACCGTCGCGATCTACTACCGACGCCACGCCGGAAATGTCACCAAGGAACATAGCGGCAGGGTCCGCAACCACTTGCGTGCAATCCACAAGTCGATGCGGCGGCGCAAGGCCGATCCGTCACGGCGAGAGGTCCAGGGCATCTTCGAATTGAAGAGTCCCGCCGATTGGCGGATGCCATGATGCTCGAGACAATCGGCTCGGATCAGCCAAGCCCGCAACGCTGCTGGAGACGCCGATGAGGCTGAGCGTCATCATGCCGGTCTACAATCGCGAACAATTCGTTGGCCTGGCGCTGCGCTCGTTGCTCAGGCAGCGCGAAGACATCGATCTCGACATCATCGTCATCGACGACGGGTCGACCGATGGCTCGGCAGCCGTCGTACGGTCGTTGATCGACGAGGCCCCATGCATTCGTCTTTTCCAGCAGATCAATGGCGGGGTCACCAAGGCGCGCAATGCCGGGCTGAAGCAGTTGCTGCCGCAGACGCGTCTGGTGTCGTTTCTCGATTCGGACGACATCTCCCCGATAGGCCGCTTCAAGGCGGATCTCGCCTGCTTCGAAGAGGATCCTGGCCTCGAGCTGACCTATTCGCGCATGACGCTGGTCGACAAGATAGATGGCGAGACACTGGAACCGGCCGCCGACAGCCACTCCATCACCGTGCGAGGGATCCACCTGTCCGCCGGGATCTTCGCGCGAGACCTCATCGAGCGCACCGGTGGTTTCGACGAGGATTTCAAACAGGCCGAGGACACCGACTATCTGTTGCGTATCTTTGAGAGCCAGGCAAAATACGTTATGCCCGATACGGTGGCTCTCTATTACAGGCGTCATCCCGGCAACATGACCAAGGAAGCCGATGTGCCCTTTCGCGAGTTCATGCGCGCCATTCACAAGTCGATGAAGCGTCGCAAGGCCGATCCCAGCTTGCGCCGGGTGGAGGGGATCTTCGACTTCAAGGATCTCGCGCAGTGGCGGTTCCTTTGATGGCAGGCTACGGCGTCGTCATTCCGGCTTTCAACGCGGCCGCCACCATAGGCGCTGCCCTGAACTCCGTTCTGGCCCAGACGGCAAAAGCGGAGGCCATCGTCGTGGTCGATGACGGTTCGACCGACGATACGGCCGCGGTGATCGATGCGATGAACCTGCCGGTGACGGTGCTGCGACAGGACAATGCCGGACCCGGCAGCGCAACGACCCGTGGCATTGCGGCACTCTCGACGCCGCTCATCGCGACGCTCGATGCCGACGATTTGTGGCTGCCGGACAAGATCGAACAGCAACTGGCCTATCTCGGCCGTCATCCCGGGACAGCGGGCGTCTTTACGCACTGGCGGACGTTTCGCGGCGACAGCCCCGATTTGCCCGATGCGGCCAGTGGAGCGGGCTGGTCGCGCACGACGATGATGATCCGCCAGGAGGTGGTGCAGAGCGTCGGTCCCATCATCGACCCACCAGGCGGTCGCGGCGAGATGATCGACTGGATCGCCCGGGTTCGTGAGGCAGGCTTTGTACTTGCCATGCTCGACGACGTGCTTGCATTGCGCCGCATCCGTCCGGGCAGCCTTTCCTACGGCCGCGATCCGGCACGCGACCGGGGCTATATCCAGGTCGCAAGGCTCGCCATGCAGCGGCGGGCCCAGAACAAGGCGGGCTCCAGTTGAACGCCAGGCCTGTTCGCCGCATCAGCCGCCGCTTCCCGGACTATGGCTGGTCGTGGCCCACCGGCCAGTTGGACCTGTTGCTGAAGGCGGCGCTGCTCTCCGATGAGGACGCAGCCGCTGCCTGCGCCGCGCGCTGGCTCGACGAGAACGACATCGACCTCGTCTCGTTTCGAGAACATCGTCTGCTCGCCGCCATCTCCGACAGGTTCGGCAGAAAACTGGCCGGGCATACCGCGCACCCGCGCCTCGTCGGCCTGCAGAAGATGCTGTGGACGAAGTCGCGCATGGCGATGCGCGAGGCCGAGCCGACGCTGAAGGCGATGGCCGACGGCGGCGCCGACATCATGCTGATCAAGGGCGCCAGCCGCATTGCCTTGAACGCGTCGGCGCAGCGTGGTCGGGTGGCGCATGACATCGACATACTGGTGCGCCCGCGCGACATGGCTGCCGTCTTCGACATCTTGCGCGACCGCGACTGGCAGATCGCCTCGGGCGTCAGCGCGCAATATCTGCGAACCCGGTTGGCGTCGCTGCGGTCGATGAACTTCTTCAAGGGCCGTTTCGGCGACATCGACCTGCACCAGCTCGGCTATGATGGGTCGCAGACGAGCGCGGAAGACGACCTGGCGATCTGGCAACGGGCGGTCCCGGCAC
>NZ_RZPI01000213.1:0-8071 GCF_003998715.1 Mesorhizobium sp. M7A.F.Ca.CA.002.15.2.1 | reverse complement strand
GAAAGACACTGCCCTTTCTCATCGGCGGTGCGCGCCCCGGCAAGAGCGCGCACGCCGAAATTTTGGCAACCGCCTTGCCGCCGCCCTGGACCTATATCGCCACGGCGCAAGCCTATGATGACGAGATGCGTGAGCGCATCGCGTTGCACCGGTCGCGGCGCGGCGAAGGCTGGACGACCATCGACGCACCGCTCGATCTCGCCGGCGCGCTTGCCGCCTTGCCGGACGATCGGCCGGTGCTTGTCGACTGCCTGACGCTGTGGCTGACCAACCATATGCTGGCCGAACACGATTTCGAGCTGGAATGCCGGCGATTGGCGGAGGTGCTGTCGCGGCCGCGCGGACCCTGGTTCTTGGTGTCCAATGAAGTCGGACAAGGCATCGTGCCGGACAATGCACTGGCGCGCCGCTTTCGCGATGCCGCCGGCCGGCTCAACCAGCAGGTCGCGGCGATTGCCGATACGGTGCTGCTGATGGTGGCGGGGCTGCCGCTCAAGGTGAAATGATATGACCGATATCGACGATAAGGACGAAGAGCGCCACCGCGCCAAGATGGCCAAGCGCAAGGCGGTGCAGGATGCCGAGGTGGCGAGCAAGACGGTCGAGAAGGGATTGCTCATCGTCAACACCGGCCCGGGCAAAGGCAAGACCACGGCCGCCTTCGGGCTGGCGCTGCGGATGCTCGGCTACGGCAAGCGCGTCGGTGTCGTCCAGTTCATCAAGGGCAAGTGGCACACCGGCGAGAAAGACGCCTTCGCCGCCTTCGGCGACCGTGTCGTGTGGCACGCGATGGGCGAGGGGTTCACCTGGGAAACCCAGGATCTGAAGCGCGACATCGCTGCCGCCGAAGCCGCCTGGGCCAAGGTGCTCGAACTGATGGCCGATCCGTCGATCAGCCTGCTGGTGCTCGACGAATTGAACATTGCGCTGCGCTACGACTATCTCGATCTCGACAGAGTGGTTG
This sequence comes from Mesorhizobium sp. M7A.F.Ca.CA.002.15.2.1, assembly GCF_003998715.1. Lineage (NCBI taxonomy): Bacteria > Pseudomonadati > Pseudomonadota > Alphaproteobacteria > Hyphomicrobiales > Phyllobacteriaceae > Mesorhizobium > Mesorhizobium sp. M7A.F.Ca.CA.002.15.2.1. The sequence continues at coordinate 7,107 of NZ_RZPI01000213.1, read as the reverse complement.
GCGCGCTAAAAGCGCGGCGCGAGGGCCTGCATGTCGTTGTCACCGGCCGCAACGCCAAGCCGGCGCTGGTCGAGGCCGCAGACCTCGTCACCGAAATGAGCGTGACCAAGCATCATTTTTCCGCCGGCGTGAAAGCGCAGCAGGGGATCGAGTTCTGAGTGTTCCTCAACCTCCCCAGACGGGGGAGGGTGAGGTTAGGTCACAACGATGACAACGACCGAAACCAACCCGAACAGAGCGATCAGCAGATAGTCGGCGACGCGATAGAGTTTCAGCGCCTGCCTGATGTCGAGGCTGTCGGCTTCACGCCGCCCACCTTCGCCCATGAAGACGTCGTCGACCAGCACGCCGCCATAGAAGCGCGGGCCGGCGAGCGCCAGGCCGAGCGCACCGGCCATCGCCGCTTCCGGCCAGCCGGCATTGGGCGAGCGGTGTTTTTTCGCGTCGCGCCGCACCGCATGCCAGGCTTTTTTCGCATCAGCGCCTTTGACGAAGAACGCCGCCAGCACGATCAGAAGCGCCGTCAGCCGCGACGCCGGCAGGTTGATCCAATCGTCAAAGCGCGCCGCCGCCCAGCCGAACGCCTCGTGGCGCGGGGTGCGGTGGCCGATCATCGAATCGGCGGTGTTGGCGGCCTTGTAGGCGGCGCCGCCGGCCAGGCCGCCGACGCCGGTCCAGAAGGCAGGGGCGACGATGCCGTCGGAAAAATTCTCGGCCAGGCTCTCGATCGCCGCGCGGCAGACACCGGCCCGGTCGAGCGTTTCAGGGTCGCGACCGACGATCCGCGAAACGGCAAGGCGGGCCAAGGCGATGCCGCCGGTGTCGAGGGCGTCAGCCACCGCCTCGACATGCTCATAGAGGCTCTTCTGCGACAGAAGCGACGTTGCCAGAAGGGCCGTGATGACGAGGCCCATGGGAACGAACCAGAACAGGATCTGCACGCCCAGGCCAATTATCGCCGGCACCAGCACGATGACCAGCAGCGCCTGGACACCGCGCTTGCGACGCAGCGCGTCGGGATCAGTGGCGCGGTTGAGCCTGCGGTCGAGAAAGGATATCAGCCTGCCGAACCACGTCACCGGATGGCCGATGGCGCGAAACAGCCAGTCGGGGTAACCGAGGGCGAATTCGACGACCAATGACAGGAAAGCGATCAGGACTGACATGAAGCTTCTTAATGGGGCGGTTGTGGACCATGGTGGAAGTCTTGGCCGCGCGAGGGTGCTTTTCCCCAACGCCCTGCTGCCTTTCGTCGACCTCTCGACCGGTATCAATCCGCACTCCTACCCGCTTTTCGACCTGCCCGCCACCTCGCTGTCGCGGTTGCCGGAAGCCGCGCGCACACGCGACCTGACAGAGATCGCGGCCAGTACTTACGGCGCGCCGTCGCCAGCCAACGTCGTGGCGGCGCCGGGCACGCAGATCCTGTTGCCGCGCGTTGCGTCGCTCATTTCGCCCGGCAAGGCGTTGGTGCTGGGTCCGACCTACGCCGAACATGCCCGCGCTGCCGCGATCGCCGGGCACCAGGTGGCGGAGGTCGATAATTTCGAAGCGTTGGCGGACGCCGACCTCGTCATCATCGTCAATCCGAACAATCCGGATGGACGTGTCATAGAGCGCGACCGGTTGCTGGCTCTGGCCGCCGGATTGCGCGCCAAGGGCGGACTGCTGGTCGTCGACGAGGCGTTCATGGATGTCGGCCCGCGTCAGCACAGCGTCGCGGGCGATGTCGGTCGGGGCGGCCTCGTCGTGCTGCGCTCGTTCGGCAAGTTCTTTGGCCTGGCCGGGCTGCGGCTCGGCTTTGCACTTTCCGATACTGCGACGGTCGACCGGCTGGATACGCAGTTCGGACCATGGGCCGTCGCCGGCCCGGCGCTGGAATATGGCATCCGCGCGCTTGCCGACATCGGGTGGCAGGACGTGATGCGGGCGTCGTTGGCCGGTGAATCGGCGCGTCTCGATGCGCTTTTCAGCCGCTTCGGCGTTCCTGTTGCGGGCGGAACCACACTGTATCGTTTCCTCAGTCTGACCAATGCCGCCGATTTGTTTGCAGCGCTCGGCGAGCGCGGCATCCTGCTTCGCCATTTTGCCGACCGGCCTGACGTTCTGCGCGCCGGCCTGCCGGGCAGTGAGGAGGAATGGCAGCGGCTCGAATCCGCACTTGCCGAGTGGGCGTCGCGGCGCAAGCATCAATCGAAGGGTTCAAAACGATGATCCATGTCTGCTCGCTTGCAAAGATCGAGGAAACGGTGGCCAGGACCGGCGCCGACCGCATGCTTTCGCTGCTCGCCGCCGGAACGGAGGTGGTGCGGCCGGCCTCGATCTCGAGGGAAAACCACCTGCATCTGGTCATGCACGACATCGCGGTGGCGCAGGACGGCATGACCATGCCGGGCGAAGACCATGTCCGCAATCTGCTCGATTTCGCGCGCCGGTGGGACCGGGCAAGGCCGATGCTCGTGCATTGCTATGCCGGCATCAGCCGCTCGACGGCTTCGGCCTATATCATCGCGGCAGCACTGGCGCCGAAGCGTGACGAGGCCGAATTGGCGCGGACGCTGCGGGCGCTGTCGCCTTCGGCAACGCCCAATCCGCGACTGATCGCCGTGGCCGATGCGTTGCTTGAGCGCAACGGCCGCATGGTCGAGGCGATCGAATCGATCGGGCGCGGCGCGGACGCCTTTGAAGGCACGCCCTTTGCGCTGAGGATCGACAGCTAGCTTTGCCCCCATATCGTTGTTCGTCTGATCCGCCTCCTCCATCGCCTCGTTTGTTCAAGAGGATCTGGAATAGCGATGACAGCGCTTGCCACTGGTTTGGAGGCTACGTCAACCACTCCGCGAGCTTCGCCTTGCGCACATCTTGCAGCAGGCTGATGAAGCCGTCGGCCTGATATTCTGCCGTCAGCCGGCCCTTCTCCGCCGTCGCGATGCTGGCGTCGCCGACGACGCCGTTCGGGTTGAGATCGCTGGCGATCCAGGCGAAGGCGTGGGTGCCGGTGTGGCGCAGCAGCGAAAATTCCTTTTCGGCCTTGGCGACATTGGAAACGAAATTGTCTGATTTGCCCATGTCCACGAGCATCAGCGAGGTCTCGACATCGCCGCCATGGATGCCGTGACGGTCCTCCAGTTCGGTATACATGCCGGCCGGACGGCCAAAACGCTGCCAGCTGGTCTTCACCGCCAGCATCTTTTCGCGCACGCGCAATTCGCGCGTGACGATGCCCATGATCTCCTCGTTGCCGCCATGCGAATTGACCACGATCAGCTTGCGCACACCGGCGCGCGCGATCGACAGGCCAAGCTCGGTCCAGGCTTCGATCAGCGTGGTTGCCGGCAGAGTGAGGGTGCCCGGCGCATGCAGGTGTTCGTTGGATTTGCCCACGGCCTGCACCGGCAGGATGCGGATGTCGAGATCGTCGGGCAGGCGCGAAATGACCGTGTCGAGCATGCCGTTCATGATCGACGTGTCGGTCGAAACAGGCAGATGCGGCCCATGCTGCTCGATCGCCGCCACTGGCAGCACGGCGATGGTCGCCTCGGGATCGATCGAGGCGTATTCGGTGGTCCGGTAGTCGCCCCACCACACGCGTCTTTTGGGTACGGTCATGTCATGCCTCTTCAATGGTCAGGCAGACCTAGCGCGGGACGGGCGGCCTGTCGATCACCCCGCCGCGATGGCCTCGATTTCGACCTTGAATTCGGGCCGGGCAAAGCCGGAAACAATCATCAATGTCGACGCTGGCGCGGGGCTCGAAAACAGCCGGTCGCGGACGTCCATATAGGGCCGCAGATGCGCGCGGTCGGTGACATAGGCGTTGATGCGCACGATATCCCTGAGACCCAGGCCGGCTTCGCCGAGAATCGCCGCGATGTTTTGAAAGCAGAGTTCGGCCTGCGCTCCGGCGTCTTCGGGAATCAGGTCGTCGGCGGTGATGGCGACCTGGCCCGAGCACAGCACAAGCCGCTTGCCGGCCGGCACCTCGACGCCGTGACTGTAGCGGGCAAAGGGCGGCTTGATGGACTTCGGGGTGAGGAATTTGAACATGGCAATCTCCTGGATGCCGCCACCTAAAGCCGGACTCATTACACCTTCAAGATGGCGGTGCATGTTGCCCGGGCGATTGTGGACAGCCGTTCAAAAAATAGGCACGATGCCTTCCGTACAGCATGACCCGTTCGCGCTTGGCATGGCAACGTCTTTCAAGCGGGCGGTCCCGGCGCCAGACGCCGGTGGCATGTGTCTTGCTTCTTGAATCTTTGGTGTCGAGCCTGGCGCGTGGCGCGCCGGAGCAAACAGAGGGTGGTGTCGATGTACGGAAAACAGAAGATCTCGGTGGCGGTTGTGGCCCTGCTTGCAGCCAGCACGCTGGGTGCGGCTGCGAATGAGAAAGTCACCTTCGGCACCAACTGGTTGGCCGAGCCGGAACATGGCGGATATTACCAGTCCGTGGCGGACGGCACCTACGCCGCCTGCGGCCTCGACGTCACCATCATGCAGGGCGGTCCGCAAGTCAGCGGCCGGCCGATGCTGCTGGCCGGCAAGATCGATTTCTACATGGGCGGCAATCTGCTGTCGGCCTTCGATGCGGTCCAGCAAGGCATACCGATGCGCGTGGTGGCGGCGGATTTCCAGAAGGACCCGCAGGTCATCATGTCCCACCCCGGCGAGGGGCTCGACAAATGGGAGGACCTGAAGAACGCCGACCAGTACATATTGGGCGACGAGGGCGTGCAGACCTTCTTCCAGTGGATGGTCATCGAACTCGGCTTCGACGCCTCCAAACGCGCGCCCTACACCTACAACACCGCTCCCTTCCTCGCCAACAAGAAGTCGATCCAGCAGGGCTACGTCACCTCAGAGCCGTTCGCGGTCCAGAAGGAAGGCGGCTTCGTGCCGAACCAGTTCCTGCTCGCCGACTATGGCTGGGACACATATTCGACGACGATCGAAGTGATGCAGGACACGATCGACAAGAAGCCGGAGGTGGTCCAGTGCTTCGTCGATGGCTCGGCCAAGGGCTGGTACAAATATCTCTACGGCGACAACAAAGCCGCCAACGACATGATCAAGAAAGACAATCCCGACATGAGCGACGAGCAGATCGCGTTCTCGATCGAGCAGATGAAGAAGTTCGGCCTGGCCGATTCCGGCGACACCGAAAAGCTCGGCATCGGCGCCATGACCGACGCGCGGATCAAGAGTTTCTACGACAAGATGGTAAAGGCTAAGGTCACGCCAGCCGGCATCGACATCAAGAAGGCCTACACGCTGACCTTCATCAACAAAGGCGTCGGGCTCGAGCTGAAGAAATAGGCCGCCCCGGAATGATAAGGGAAAAAGTGGCGCAAGCGCCGGCTGCGTCGGGTGCGGCCCCGACGCTCCTGGCGCTGAAGGGCGTCGGCAAGGTGTTCTCCAACGGCGTGACGGCGCTCAGCGACGTCGACCTGACCATCCGGGAAGGCGATTTCGTCAGCCTGCTCGGGCCGTCGGGTTGCGGCAAGTCGACGGCGCTGCGGCTGATCGCCGGCCTGTCGACGCCAACTTCCGGCGTGCTCGATTGGCGCGGTGGCGGCTCGCTCGACCGCTCGAACATCGGCTTCGTCTTCCAGGAGCCGACGCTGCTGCCTTGGGCCAATGTTTTCGACAATGTCTGGCTACCGCTTCGGCTGAAAGGCATTTCGCACGCCAAGGCGACACCGGCGGTAACGGAGATGTTGGCGCGGGTTCACCTGACCGGCTTCGAAAACGCGGTGCCGCGCGAACTGTCAGGCGGCATGAAGATGCGCGTATCCATAGCGCGCGCCATGGTGACCAAACCGCGCGTGCTGCTGATGGACGAACCGTTCGCGGCACTCGACGAGATCACCCGCTTCAAGCTCAACAACGATCTCCTGGAACTGTGGCAGGACGAACGGTTCACCGTCGTCTTCGTCACCCACAGTGTCTTCGAAAGCGTGTTCCTGTCCAACCGCGTCGTCGTCATGGCGGCGCGGCCGGGCAGGGTGTTCGACGAACTCGCCATCGAGGCCTCCTATCCGCGCGACGAGGCGTTTCGCACCTCGCCAGACTATGCGGCACTGTGCCGTCAGGCTTCCGACGTGCTGGTCAAGGCCATCAACTCAACAGCAGGCGCGCATTATGACGGCCATTGACGAGCGCGTGCTCGAACTCGACCCCGAGGAAGCACGCCGCGTGCGCCAGGCGCGGTTCGAACGGATCGGCCGCTGGGTGCTGCCGCTGGCGATCATGATCCTGGCGATCTGGCTGTGGGATCGCATCTGCGTGTGGAACGAGATCCCGCAATACATCCTGCCGCGTCCCGGCGTGGTGCTGTGGACGCTCTACAACGATGCCGGCCTGCTGTTTTCCTCGCTGCTGGTCACCTTGCGCATCACCTTTCTCAGCTTGGCTCTGGCGGTCATAGGCGGGGTCGGGCTGGCGGTGCTGTTCGCGCAGTCGAAATGGGTCGAGATGTCGTTCTTCCCCTTCGCCATCGTGCTGCAGGTGACGCCGATCGTGGCGATCTTTCCGCTGATCAACATCTATGTGAACGACCAGACGACCAAGCTTCTGCTGTGCGCCTGGATCGTCGCCTTCTTTCCGATCCTGTCCAACACCACGCTTGGCCTCAACTCCGTCGACCGCAATCTGCGCGATATGTTCAAGCTCAACGGCGCGACGCGCTGGCAGCAATTGCGCTATCTCAGGCTGCCGGCGGCGATGCCCTATTTCCTCGGCGGGTTGAAGATCGCCGGCGGCCTGTCGCTGATCGGCGCCGTGGTGGCCGAGTTCGTTGCCGGTACCACCGGCCAGTCGTCCGGCCTTGCCTCGCGCATCATCGAGGCCGGCTACCGGCTCAACGCGCCGCGGCTGTTCGCGGCGCTGTTCCTGATCTCGCTGACCGGCATTTTGATCTTCCTCGTGCTGTCGCTGATATCGCATCTCATCTTGCGGCGCTGGCATGAAAGCGCGCTGAAGCAGGAGCGCTAGGCCTTGATTCCCAACACTGGTTCATACCGGCTTACCAACGTCAGGCTTCACGCGTCCCTGACACCGGGGCTCGCTGCTGTCCCCGATAGCGATGGCTTCGCGCTTGCCGACGTC
>NZ_RZPI01000212.1:0-8082 GCF_003998715.1 Mesorhizobium sp. M7A.F.Ca.CA.002.15.2.1 | reverse complement strand
CAGCGACGATGTCGAAGATGTCGTCGAAATGGTCGAGGATGCCGAGCTGGCGCGCGGTGCGCTCGGCGTGCCTGCGGTCGCCGTTGGTGAAGATGAACTTGCGGCCGGGAAGCTGGCGGATGGCGGTGCCGAGAACGGGATCGGGCACCAGCCATGAATAGTCGATGTCGTGGACCTTCTCGAGGAAATCGTCGGGGTCGATGCCGTGGCGTGTCATCAGGCCGTTCAGCGTCGTGCCATATTCGCGGTAGAGCTCCTTCTGCAACTTGCGCGCATCGTCGCGCGGCAATGCCAACAGTTCGCCGACATAGGCGGTCATCTTGACGTCGATCTGCGAGAACAGATTCGAATGGTGCGGATAGAGCGTGTTATCGAGATCGAAGACCCAGTCGGTGACATGGGCGAAGCGGGCGGGGTCAGGGAGCGTGGTCATGGACTCCTTATGGCATGAAACGCGCATTCCGAAAGCGACTTTATCCACAACTTCTGCTCGTTGAGGTTGCGTAAATCGTCTCACGATTCAAATTTTAGGCATCTGGGAAAGGTGGCCTTCAGGGCTTGCTGGCAGAGAGGCAGTCTTGTGGGAGCAAGCGATGAACAGCATAATTCTGAGATCCGCCGCCGTTGCTTTCGCCTCAGTCGCGGCCTCTCTCCTGCTGACCCTGATCATCGTTCCGGCCATGGGATTTCCGGTCAACCGGACGATCTGGCTGACCTCCACGCTCTGTCCGCTGGTGCTGGCGTGGGCCGCCAGCGCAAGCACTTTCTGGCAAAGCGACAGGCTGAAAAACGCGCATCGCGATCTCGCCCGAGCCCATGCCCAGCTCGCCGCCGCGCATCGCCGCCTGGCGGAAAAGGCGAGCCGCGACGACATGACCGGCATGCTCAACCGGGAAAGCTTCTTTGCCGCGCTCGACGGTTCGCGCCGCAAGTCCGATCGCGGCGCGCTGCTGATCATCGATGCCGACCACTTCAAGACCATCAACGACAATTTCGGCCACCTGACCGGCGATGACGCGCTGCTTTTGATCGCCAGCGCGATTCAGCGCGGCGTGCGCAGCGGCGATGTGCTCGGCCGCATCGGCGGCGAGGAATTTGGCGCCTTTCTGGTTGGCGCCACCGAGCAGGAGGCCAAGCGCGTCGCCGAGCGCATTCGCCGCGAAGTCGAGCTGATCCGCTTCCGGCCCGTCGACGAGCGGACCATTCCGCTCACGGTCAGCATCGGCGGTACTGTCTGCGGCGAGGAAGCCAGCGTGTCGGAGTTGATGCGCGCCGCCGACCGGCGCCTCTACCAGGCCAAGCACCAGGGCCGTAACCTGACGATCATCGACACCGGCATTTCCGAGGCGGCGTGATCCGATCTGCCGCAACCGGCCTGTTAAGAAAACTCTAACCCTGTTTGCACTCGGTTGTACCGCTTAGCCGGGTTTTCACTGCTTTGCGGCCAGACTTGGCACGATACTGGCTTCCACGGTGATGCATGTGTCGTTCCGGGAATTGCCGTTCTGGGAACGCCATGCAGTGCCGAAGCCCAGCCGAGAGACCAGCCATGAGTTTCATCATCAAGAAAATGTCACGCCGCGCGCTCGTGCAGGCGTTGATCGCATTGCCTGCCCTGTCCTTGTTCCGCAAGCTGCCTGATGCCGATGCCGCCGGTCCAAAGCCCGACCCGAACGAGATCGTCGAGGTCGATGGCTGGATCCTGAAGCGGAGCGACCTGGCATGATCTTCGACAGCTACGAGGCGTATCGCGCTGCGAACTTCACCCCGAAGGTCTGCATCCTCGGCTCCGGTCCGGCCGGCATGACCATTGCCCGCAAGCTTGGCGCGGCCGGCATTCCGGTGGTGGTGATGGAGGCCGGTCCGCGCGAATTCAGCGACGACTCGCAGGACTTTTACCGGGGCAGCACGGTCGGAGATTTCTATTTCGATCTCGACATCACCCGGCTGCGGTTCATGGGGGGCAGTTCCAACCACTGGGCAGGCTGGTGCCGCGTGCTCGACAAGCAGGATTTCGAGCCGAAGGCCTGGGTACCCGATACGGGCTGGCCGATCGCCCGCACCGACATCGAACCCTATCTGCCGGAAGTGCGCGATATTCTCGACCTTCCGGCCCTCCGGCCCGATATGCCGATCTCGGACGACATTCGCTGGGTGCAGCTGATCAAGAGCCCGGCCGTGCGCTTCGCCGAGAAGTTCGGCGATGAACTCGACAAGGCCACGAACATCGCGGTGGTGCTCAACACTTGTGCCACCGAACTTGCCGGCGACGGCAGACGCGTGACTGGCGCCAGGCTGTGGTCGAACGGACAGGATGCCGGCTCGTTCAGCGCTGACTATTTCATCGTCTGCACCGGTGGGCTGGAGAATTCGCGGCTGCTTCTGTGGTCCAACCAGCGCTCGAACGGCGGCGTCGTGCCGAATGCAACTGCGCTTGGCCGCTACTGGATGGAGCATCCGACCTTCGAGGGCGGCAACGCCATCCTGGCCGACTACAACGCGTTCGAGGTCGACGCCGTCAACGAGGCCTTCTTCTCGCCGACGTTTGCCGCCATGGAGCGGCTGCAGATCATGAACTTCGGCATCCGGCTGATCGAGACGCCGTATCCCGGGGTCAAGAGCCTTATCGCCGACCTCGCCTGCACGGCGCCCAGCATGGCGGAATGGATGTCCTACCAGCTCAGTCAGCGACTGCGCTGCGCGGCCCAGCTCTACGTCGCCTGGGAACAGGCGCCGCTGGCCTCCAACCAGATCGAGTTGTCGAAGACCGATGTCGACCATGCCGGCGTGCCGCGCATCGAACTGCACTGGAAGAAATCCGAACTGGAACATCGCACCCTTCTCGAAGGGCTCAGACTGTTCGGCGCAACGCTGATCGAGAAGAATCTCGGCCGCGTGCGCATTGCCGACTGGATCAGCAATGGTCAGGACTATCCGACCAACGACGAGACGGCGGGCCATCACCATATGGGCGGCACGCGCATGGGCACCGACATCAGCAAGAGCGTGGTCGACGCCAACTGCAAGGTGCACGGCATGGACAATCTCTATGTCGGCGGCTCCTCGGTGTTCTGCACGTCGGGTCAATGCAACCCGACGACGACGATCACCGCGCTGGCCTGCCGGCTGGGCGACCATCTCAGCAAGGTGGTCACCGCCTGACGGCTGCAGGGCAGCATGCTGCCTAGGGCAGTTCACCGTTTCACGGAACGGCGATCCGCTCTAACTCTTTGTTTGACGCAATTCCGGACGGAAAACCGTTTCACACTTTTCCTGGAATGCTCTAGAGCGTCGCCGGATCGAGCGCCGGCTGGTCCTTGCGCCGGGCGACGATTGCCGCGAAATCGGCGGTCTGGAAGGCATCGCGCAAGGCGTCGAAGGACGGCAGCACGAAATAGGCGCGCTGGAACTTGTCGATCTCGTAGCCGGTGCGCATCACCGTTTCCAGGTCGAAGGGCACGTGGTGGGCGTCCTTGCCTTCGACGGCGAACTGCAGCTCGGTAAACGACGACATAAGGCCGGCGCCAAAGGCCTTCAGCGGCTGGCCGGCCTCCCGCATCAGGCCATATTCGGCCGTGTACCAGTAGAGCCGGGAAATCATCTCGTCGCCACCCAGCGCGATGATGTCGCCGGCCTTCTCGCCATACATCTGCATGAAATCGGCGAACACCGGTTGCGACAGCGCCGGCACATGGCCGAAGAAATCATGGAACATGTCGGGCTCGACAATGTAGTCGAGCTCCTGCCTGGTCCGCAGCCAGTTGGTGACCGGGAAGCGGCGATCGGCGAGATGGTCGAAAAACGGAGCCGCGGGAATGAGCCCCGGCACCGCGACGATCTCCCAACCGGTCAGTTTGCGCAGCTTGGCGCTGACCTCGTCGAAGTCGGGAATACGGTCGAGCAGGCCGAGTTTTTCGACGCCGTCGAGGTAGGAATGGTGGGCGAGCTTGCGCGTCAGTCTGGTCTGGCGGTCGCACAGCGTGCGCCACACCGCCTGCTCTTCATCGCTGTAATCGTAACCCTGCGACACGGTGAAATCGGCACGGCAGACCGAGTAGTCGCCGCGCAATCCTTGCGCCGCGCAGTCGCGGGCGTATTCGGCAACGCTCATCGTCGTCATGGTTTTTCTCCTCGCAAAGCAAATCGCTGACGTGCTGAACGTTAAGCGGATTTGCGGAGGCGAATCGGTTTTGATGATGGCTCGAATTCGGAAATCGGGATAATATTCACTCAGAAATTCCCAGGAAGGAGTGAAAATGCCTCGATTCGATGATTTCGAGATCAAGATGCTCGATGTCCTGCAGCGCGACGGGCGCAAACCGGTTTCCGAGCTGGCGCAAGAGATCGGCCTGTCGACGACACCATGCGCGCGGCGCTTCGAGGCGCTGCAGGAGGCCGGCATCATCAAGGGATTTGCCGCCGTGATCAGCCGCCGCGCTGTCGGGCTGATGGTCGAGGTGTTCATCCAGGTGCGCCTCGTCAGCCACAGCGACGGCTCGCCCGAAAGCTTCATCGCCGCCGTGCAGCGCATGGACGAGGTTTCCTCGTGCTGGACGATGACCGGCGACCATGACTTTCTGCTGCATGTCATGGTGCCGTCGGTCGACGAGCTCAACGCTTTCGTCATGCACCGGCTGATGCGGCTCGACGGCGTGCGCGACGTCCACACGCAGTTGGTGCTGCAGAACATCAAGGGCCCGGGCCATGTGCCGCTCGGGCATCTCAGGCGATGACAATGCCTGCCCTTCGCACTCCTTGAGGAAAAGCTGCACGCAAACTGCTGAAACGGGCCAAGCACGTGTCCACATCGCCGGCCAGCTTGTGCGGACCAACTGCCCAGGAGGTCCGCCATGAAAATCGTCCTGATCAATCCGCCGCACACCGCCATCGGCAGCCGCGTGCCCGACGATCACCTGCCGCCGCTCGGCCTGCTGGCGATCGGCGGGCCGCTGATCGATGCCGGCCATCAGGTGCGCCTCGTCGACGCCGAGTTCGGGCCGATGCCGCTCGATGACGTCGTGCGCAGCGCACTGGAGGACCACCCCGACTTCGTCCTGATCGGCCATTCCGGCTCGACCTCGGCGCACCCGACCGCCTTGGTGATCGCGCGCATGATCAAGGAGCGCGAGCCGGCGACCATCATCATCTATGGCGGCGTTTTCCCGACCTATCATTGGCGCGACATCCTGGCCGCTACCGATGCCTTCGACTTCATCGTGCGCGGCGAGGGCGAAGCGACGGTGGTGGCGCTGATCGAAGGGCTGGAGATGCGCCAGCCGCCGGCGAGCGTGGCCGGCATCGCCTATCGCGACGATCTCAGCCGCCCCTTCGCCACACAGGCGGCCATGACCATTGCCGACCTCGACGCCTACCGCGTCGGCTGGGAACTGATCGACCATCCCAGTTACAGCTACTGGGGCGGCAAGCGGGCCGTGGTCATGCAGTTTTCGCGCGGCTGTCCGCATCTGTGCAACTATTGCGGCCAGCGCGGCTTCTGGACCCGCTGGCGGCATCGCGATCCGGTGAAATTCGCCAGGGAGATCGCATGGCTGCATCGCCAACATGGCGTCGAGCTCATCAATCTTGCCGACGAGAATCCGACGGTCTCGAAGAAAGCCTGGCGGGCCTTCCTCGATGCCCTGATCGCCGAGAACGTGCCGGTGCTGATCGTCGGTTCGACCCGTGCCGACGACATCGTGCGCGATGCCGACATCCTGCATCTCTACCGCAAGGCCGGTGTCATCCGCTGGCTGCTCGGCATGGAAAACACCGACGAGCAGACGCTTCAATTAATCCGCAAGGGCGGCAGCACCTCATCCGATCGCGAGGCGATAAGGCTGCTGCGTCTCAGCGGCATCCTGTCTATGGCGACCTGGGTGTCCGGCTTCGAGGACGAAGGGTTTCGCGACCTGTGGCGCGGCTTTCGCCAACTCATCGCCTACGACCCCGACCAGATCCAGGCGCTTTATGTGACGCCGCATCGCTGGACGCCGTTCTTCCGCATCGCGCGGGATCGCAAGGTGATCCAGCAGGATGCGCGCCTGTGGGACTACAAGCACCAGGTGCTGCAGATGACGCGGCTGAAGCCGTGGATGCTGTTCTTCAGCGTCAAGCTGATCGAGCTGGCGGTGCAATCACGGCCGAAGGCGCTGGCCCGCATCCTGTTCCACAAGGATCCCGAGCAGCGCCATTCGATGCGCTGGTACACACAGATGGGCCGCCGCGTGTGGTTCCGCGAGGTCTGGGGCTTTCTGGTCCGCGACATCAGGGTGAAAGACGGCCCGACGCTGGCCGAATTCTGGGGCGCGCCGCAGGATGCCGAGGAGGAATCGATGTCCGTTCGACGCCCGGCCAGAAAGCCCGCCATTCCCACCATCGACAATATTGAAGATGCCGAGGCGAGAAAGTTAGCCGGCTGACGAGCCCCTCAGGGCACGATCAGCGTGCCGGCGCCATGTTCGGTGAACAGTTCCAGCAGCACCGCATGCGGGGTCTTGCCGTTGAGGATGACAACGCCTTCGACGCCGCGCTCGATCGCTTCGATGCAGGTCTCGACCTTGGGGATCATGCCGCCCGAGACCGTGCCGTCCTTGATCAGCGCCTTGGCCTCGGCCACGGTCAGTTCGTCGATCAGCTTCTTGTTCTTGTCGAGCACACCCGGCACGTCGGTGAGGAATAGCAGGCGCGTCGCCTGGCAGGCGCCGGCAATGGCGCCGGCGAAGGTGTCGGCGTTGATGTTGTAGGTGTGGCCATCGCGTCCCGGCGCCACCGGCGCCAGCACCGGGATCATTTCGGAGCGTGCCAGAAGATCGAGCAAGGTACGGTCGACCTCGACCGGCTCGCCGACGAAGCCGAGATCGAGCACGCGCTCGATGTTGGAGTCCGGATCGATCATGGTCTTGCGGGCCTTTTCGGCGAACACCATGTTGCCGTCCTTGCCGCACAGGCCGATCGCCCATTCGCCCTCGGCGTTGATCAGCGCGACGATCTCCTTGTTGATCGAACCGGCCAGCACCATTTCGACGATCTCGACCGTCTTCTGGTCGGTGACGCGCAGGCCGCCTTCGAACTTGGATTCGATGCCCATCTTGGCCAGCATGGCGCCGATCTGCGGGCCGCCGCCGTGGACGACGATCGGGTTGACGCCGGATTGCTTGAGCAGCGCGATGTCGCGCGCGAAGGCCTTGCCGAGCTCGATGTCGCCCATGGCATGGCCGCCATATTTCACCACGACCGTCTTGTGCTCGTAGCGCTGCATGTAGGGCAGCGCCCGCGACAACAGGGCTGCCTGCATTTCGGCGGTGGCGGTTATTTCCGTCATCGGCTTTTTTCCCTGGAGATCGGTAAGGACGGCGGCGTCTTAGCGGGAATTGGCGCCGCCCGCAAATGGCTTTGCTGTCATATTCGAGCGCTTCACGACCTCGTCATCGTGTCGGCACCATCAGCGGCGCCCTGCGACCCAGCCAACCCGAGATCTTCTCCATCTGCGCGGCGAGCGACAAAAGCGTCTCCTCGTCGCCCGGACGGCCGGCAGCCTGGACGCCGATCGGCAGGCCGGCGTCGGTGACATGGACCGGCAGGGCGATCGATGGCTGGCCGCTGACATTCTGGATCGCCGGCCAATGGGTGAACCAGAGGCTCTTGTCCATCAACTGGCCGAAGAACGGCTTCAGCTTCAGCAAGGGCGTCAGGTGAAGCTTGTCGAGCAGGTTCTCGATGAGGTCGTCGGCGCCTTTCGGATCCATTGCGCCGCAGGCAAGCGGCGGGTGGGCAATGATCGGCATCAGCACGGCGTCATACTGCGCGGTCTCTGCGATCAGCCGCCGTGAGGCGGCATGCAGCCGCTGCAGGTCGGCATAGGTCTCGCCGGCCGACACCAGTTCGCCGAAGCGGGCGAGCACGCGCGTGGCCCGCTCGATGTCGCCAGCAACGGAACGGCCGACGCGCAGCGCTTCGGCCCGCATCGTGCCAGCGACGGCGGAGGCAACCGTCCTGCAGAAATCGGCGAAGAAATCGCGGCCGATAAAGGGCAAGTCGATCTCCTCGACCGTGTGGCCGCCCTCGCGGGCAAGCGCCACCGCC
>NZ_RZPI01000211.1:0-8099 GCF_003998715.1 Mesorhizobium sp. M7A.F.Ca.CA.002.15.2.1 | reverse complement strand
TTGAAACGTGCATTCGGCGTTGCGGAACGCAATCCACGCTCTCTGCGCTTTCACGAACCGTGCCTTGCCGTCGGAATCATCCGTAAGCCGCTTCTGGATTTGCTTGAAGGTCTGGTTCAATGCCTGATCGGCTCTTTTGAAATCCGAAGCTGGATCAGCCAGAGCCGCGGTGGCGGCGAACGACAGCATGGCGACCGCAGCAAGTAGAAAACGCATGATTGTATCCCCCTCATGAAAACAACCACAAGTAAGCACGCATAGGAGCAGCCGGCAAGGCCTGGAAAACCATATAGTAAGCAAAGGGTTGTCGGGTTCAACAATGCAGGACGGACGAGGCTAGGGCCGTGAGGTGATATGCGGGGAGTGGCAGATAACTCATGTATTCGATGCAATGGCGGTCGAATGCGGCCGCCACAAGCTGACCATGTTTGGACACATCGCTTGGTCGCGCGCCGGGAGGATTGGTTCCAAGAAAATTGCGATCACCGGCGCATCTTTTGCGAGCTTGCCTTTGCGTGAAGGCGAATCGCCGATGCCGGGGCATTTGCCATGCTATGTGGTTTTCGGATTTGATTTATCGCATTGTCCTGTCGGCGTTGCCTGGCAACCTGCCGTCACTTATGCAGCAGAACGTAACAGGACATTCGCAACGTTACATGCGAGAGACGTTTTCCATGATTGATCGTGCCGCACAATTCAGGGCTTCGTCGCCTCACGCTCAAAAATGGTCCAGAATCAAAGTCGGAATGATTGGCGAAACCGCGCGCATCCCCGAGGCGGTGATCGGGATCCGGTCTCCCTGCGTGCCGTCATGAGTTCACAGTCCGGTAGGACAAAACTATCGTCCTGGCCGAAGATATATCGCGAACTGAACCGTGTGCGCACGCAATTGCGGTCGCCGTGGTCGACATTGGGCAACGCGCTCATTTCCGCAAAGCAGAATGCTGAATACCGGCGCGGACTCGGCAAGCGGATCGAGGCCGCCCGCGAGACTTACACGGCGTCGCCGATCTCGCAGATTGCCGACAGCTTCATGCTCGTCCGGATCATCGGCAATGATCTGGAACCGCGACACCGCAAGGGCCAGTCATTCGACAACGTGCTGTTCATTCTGGACAACGAACCGGTCTTCGACGCCTGCGAAAAATTCTGGATCGTCAATCGAATAGTCGACACCGACGAGGAAGCCCGGATCATCGGCCTGCTCGAAAGCCGCCGCCAGAATTTTCATACAATCCCCTTCGAACTCGATCAGTACCGGAAGATATCCTGGGACGTCGACCAGCTTGTTGCCGGCGACCTCCGATTCTCAGAGAAGGGCCGGGCGAGCGGACAGTCCGCGCGTTACGAAACGCACATCCGCCGCAGCAAGAACCTCTATGTGATGAACAACAATGGGGCTCGCAACGCCGCGCTCGCGATTGCCCGCGACAGGGCAAAATGGCTGATGCCCTGGGACGGGAACTGCTACCTGACAGCCTCTGCGTTCCAGCGGATACGGTCCGCGATCGAGAAAAACCCGCACCTTCCCTACGCTGTGGTGCCCATGGCGCGCATTGTCGACAATGCGCTTCTGCTGGACCAGAGCTTTCAGCCGCCGGCCGAGGAGGAGCCGCAGATCATATTTCGAGCCGATACCACGCAACTGTTCGACGAAAACTATGGTTACGGAAGGCGGCCAAAAATCGAGATGCTGTGGCGGTTGGCAGTTCCTGGCCCCTGGGACCGCTACCGCGACGACGCCTGGGATTTTCCACGCCCGGTCCGGGCGGCGGATGCCGGGCTGCTCCAGAAAGCGGGCTGGGTGGCGCGCCTGGATTCAGGGCGTTCGCATCTGGAGATCGGCAAGGCCGGCTTCGTCGCGCGTCTGGTCAGCCGCGATCAGGCGATCGTCGATATGGTCGATCAATGTGACGCCAAGGCAGTCGCCGCTCGGCTTGATACCTCCCGCCTGGCCTTTTATGACGAAGACGCCCTGGCCAACGCGGTGAAGGACGGGCCCATCCTGCACCATCTCGAAACCGCGGCCGGACAGGCACTCGCCCGCGGTCCGTTCAGCGTGCTCGACAAGACTGGCCTAGCCCCCAGCGGGGATCCCCAGGACTATTTTCACCCTGCGCCTTACTGGTGGCCCGACCCCGACAGACCCGACGGCCTGCCCTATATCCGGCGCGATGGCGAACGCGTGCCCGGCACGGCATTGTATGCAGCAGGAAGCGAAACCTACGATCGCACACGCTTGCAGCGCGTCTTCGACGACACAACCGTGCTTGCGCTCGCCGCAACCGTGCTTGATGGGCATCATTATGCCGTCCACGCCGCCAGGCTCTTTCGCGCATGGTTTATCGATCCCAGGACAAGAATGAACCCGCATTTGCGCTATGCGCAGGTGCGGTCGGGCCACGACAACAATGAAGGGTCCGGCCACGGCATCATCGAGCTGAAGGATTTCTATTTCTTCCTGGATGCCGTACGCCTGCTCGAGCGAACAGGAGTACTGGGCGACGAGGATCGCGAGGCGTTCAGAGCCTGGCTCGGTTCCTACTGCGAATGGCTGGACACCGCGCCGGCAGCCGCGACGGCCTTCTGCAGCAGCAGCAACCAAGGAACATATTACGATTTGCAGCGGGCATCGATCGCCACGTTTCTTGGCGACAGCGCCACCCTGGCCAAGATCAGCCTCTATGCTCGGGAGAGACTAGCAACCCAGATCGCAGCCGATGGCTCCTTGCCCAGGGAACTGTCCCGCACGCGCCCCAGGCACTACGCCATGTTTACCTTGCAAGGCTGGACGTCGCTGGCCCGTGTCCTGTCTTCGGTCGGTGACAATCTCTGGCAACACAAGACAGCCGAGGGGCTGGGACTGGTCCAGGCGCTGCACTGGCTTGTTGCGCACGAGAACAAGCCACACACCATGTCGGCCGAAACTGTCGATCCGGATCGGCTTGGGCCGCTGCTTCTCGACCTGACGCACCATGATCCCGCAGGAATGCCACCTGCCGATCTGGGAAGGGCGACCAAGCCCATTTTTCATCCAGACGAGGCAATCGCGCCTTTTTGGCTGTGGCGGAGACATTAGCGACGCCCGGCATTCCTGGCCTGTTACGTCGATGATGAGAACCACTTTCCGCGCTTCAAACACCCGCGACGGTGCAAAGGCTCTTCATCCTGGTCACCGCCAGTTCCGGATCGGCCAGCAATCCGGCCTGGTCGGCAAGGCGGAACACGTCGGCATAGTGACGGATGCCGCGCGCCGACTGCATACCGCCGACCATCGCAAAATGATCCTGATGGCCGTTCAGCCAGGCCATGAGGACGATGCCGGCTTTGTAATACTCGGTCGGCGCCTCGAAGATCTTTCGCGACAGCGGCACGGTCGGCGCCATCAACGCGTCAAAGCCGGCGCGGTCGCCTTCCGCCAGTTTCGCCAGCGCCGCGTTGGCAACCGGCGCAATCGCGTCGAAAATACCCAGCAATGCGTGCGAGTGCCTTTTCTCGTCGCCGGCGATCAGTTCGGGATAATTGAAATCGTCGCCGGTGAACATGACGACGCCGTCCGGCAGACGGTTCCTCAGCGCGACCTCCTTGCCGGCATCGAGCAGTGAGATTTTTATCCCCTCCACCTTGCCAACGTGGCATTCGATGATGGCAACGACTGTATCGAGAGCGACCTCGAAATTCTCGCTGCCCCAATAGCCCCTGAGCGCCGGATCGAACATGTCGCCCAGCCAGTGCAGGATGACCTTGCCGGAGGACTGTGACAGGATGCGGTCGTAGACCCTGACATAGTCGTCCGGCCCTTTGGCAACTGCCGCCAACGCCCGGCTGGCCATCATGATCGCCTTGCCGCCGAGCCCTTCGATTAAAGCGAACTGCTCTTCATAGGCCTTGATGACGTCATCGATTGTTTTGGCGGCGGCGGGCGCCAGATGGTCGGTGCCGGCGCCCGAGGCGAGATCGGCGCCATCGACCGTGCGCGCCTCGGCGATCGAGCGGCGGATCAATTCCTGCGCGTTTGCCCAGTCGAAGCCCATGCCGCGCTGCGACGTGTCCATCGCTTCGGCGATGCGGAAGCCCAGCCGCCACAGATGGTGACGGAACGCCATCGTCCTCTCCCAGTCGATCACCGGTCTGGACCACGGATCGGTCATGGCGAGCGGATCGGCAACGACGTGCGCGGCGGCATAGGCGATACGCGAAAATCGCGCGCCGATGTCAGGCTGCACGGGCTCGCCGACCAGCGTGTACCGGGTGCTGCCGCCACCCTCACCAGGCAAGGAAATGTCCATCCATCGCTCCCTTCACAACGCTACTAAATGGAACGTTCCAATAAATCAAGGACCTTTAAGATTCGAACTCCCTGCAGGATGAAATGCTGCATTGCAACAGGAAAGCCTTATGAAGCATGCCATTTGAGTACGCACAATCGATGTTCGAGGCGCGGGAAAAATCCCGATTGACTCACGAGCGGAGCAGAGATTAGAACGTTCCAATAGTTTTGGGCCTGCAGTCGGGAGGATGCATCTGGATGGCCAACCGGGCCAAGGCGACGATATTCGACATCGCCCGCGAAGCGGGCGTGTCCAAATCGACGGTATCGCTCGTGCTCCAGGGCAGCGGACTGATCCGGCCCGAAACAGCGAGCAAGGTGCGCAAGGCGATCGAGGATGTCGGTTACGTCTACAACCGCGGCGCCGCCAATCTGCGCAAGGCGCACTCCAACGTCATCGGCATGGTCATCAACGATCTCACCAATCCTTTCTTCGCGGAGCTGGCGGTTGGCATGGAGCGGGTCTTCCAGTCGGCCGGCATCGTGCCGTTCATCGCCAACACGGCGGAAAATCCGGTGCGCCAGGAAGAAGTGCTGAAGTCGCTGATGGAGCAAGGCGTCGCCGGCCTCATCGTGTCGCCGGCTCGCGGCACGACGCCGGGCGCCTTCAGGCGGATCGAGACGGCAGGTCTGCCGGTGGTCTTCGCCATGCGCCGGCTTCCCGAGAGCCGCATTCCGGTCATCGCGCCCGACAATCATCGCGGCGCCTATCTCGCCACCGCTCATCTGATCGGCAAGGGACATCGCCGGCTGGTCTTCTTCGGCGGCTCGTCCGATCTCGTCGTCTATCACGAGCGGCTTGGCGGATTTCGCGAAGCCTGCGAGACGCAGGGCATCTCCGACCGCGACACTCTGGTCGTCGAGGGAGAGACCAGCCGCAGAGGTGGTATCGCATGCCTCGAAACCGCTCTCGCAATGGCTGAACCGCCGACCGCGGCACTCTGCTTCAACGACGCCGTCGCCTTTGGCGCCATGCTGGCGCTGCGCAAGCGCGGGCTTGAGCCGGGAGTTGATTTCGCCATCGTCGGCTTCGACGATGTGGCCGAGGCCGAGCACTACATGCCGGCTCTGACCAGCGTCGCGGTGGACTCGGCGGGCCTCGGCGAACGCGCCGCCCATGTCATGTTGAAAATGATCCAGTCACGCACAACACGGGCCGAAGACCATATCGGCGCGGTCAATCTGGTGGTCAGGGAAAGCTGCGGCCCGGATCGCCGCATTCGAAACAGGGCGGCCGGTTCGGGAGGCGCTGCATGAGCGTCAAATGGAGCTTGATCGGTGCCAGCACGATCGTCAGGCAGTTCATGATCAACGCCATCCGCGCGCAAGGCGAGGACGGCATCTGGTCATCGGCGTCAGTCGAAGCAGCATTGCAAACCGCGAAATCAGGCAAGGCGGTCGCAATCGAGCCTAAGCTCGGGAGTGTGAATTGAGCAAGGTGGTCTCCGCAGCGCAGGCAGCCGGCCTGGTCAAGGACGGCATGGTCGTGTCGGTGTCCTCGTCGAGCGGCCTCGGCTGCCCCGATGCGGTGCTCGCCGCGATCGGCGAACGCTTCGACGCAGAAGGCCATCCGAAGAACATCACCACGCTGCACCCGATCGCAGCCGGCGACATGTATGGCATCAAAGGCATCGACCATCTGGCCAAGCCGGGACTGCTGAAGCGTACCTTGTGCGGCTCCTACCCGTCCGGCCCCTCCTCTTCCGAACCGCCGCAGATCTGGAAGATGATCGGCGACAATTCGGTCGCCGCCTACAACGTGCCGTCCGGCATCCTGTTCGATATGCACCGCGAAGCCGCGGCCAAGCGGCCGGGCGTGCTGACCAAAGTCGGTCTCGACACCTTCGCCGACCCGCGCCACCAGGGCTGCGCCATGAACGCCGCCGCCAGCGAGCCGATCGTTTCGGTGCAGCAGTTCGACGGCGAGGAATGGCTCTATTTCCGCTCTATCGTGCCGCAGGTGTCGATCATCCGCGCCACGTCGGCCGACGAGCGCGGCAACCTCACCTACGAGCATGAGGGCGCCTATCTCGGCGGACTGGAACAGGCGCTCGCCGCCCGCAACAATGGCGGCATCGTCATCGCGCAGGTCAAGCGCGTCGTCGAGAACGGCACGCTGAAACCGCATGACGTGCGCGTGCCGGGCGTCCTGGTCGACCATATCGTCGTTGCGCCCGACCAGTTGCAGACGACGCTGACACCCTATGACCCGGCGATCTCGGGAGAAATCTTCCGGCCGCTGTCGAGCTTCCGCACGCCGGAGATGAACGTGCAGAAGGTGATCGCGCGCCGCGTCGCCATGGAGTTGCGCGACGGCATGGCCGTCAATATCGGGTTCGGCATTTCCGCCAATGTGCCGCGCATCCTTCTCGAGGAAGGCCAGCACGGCAAAATTACCTGGGTGATCGAACAGGGCGCGGTCGGCGGCGTGCCGCTGCTCGACTTCAAATTCGGCTGCTCATCGAACGCCGACGCCTTCATGCCCTCGCCGCACCAGTTCATCTATTTCCAGGCCGGCGGCTTCGACGCCTCGCTGTTGTCCTTCCTGCAGATCGATCGACACGGCTCTGTGAATGTTTCGAAGCTTTCGGCGCGGCCGCATGTCACCGCCGGCGCCGGCGGCTTTGTCGACATCACCGCACGGGCGAAGAAGATCGTCTTCTCCGGCTTCTTCAATGCCGGCGCCAAGCTGTCTCTGGCCGATGGCGGCATCCGCATCGACCACGAGGGCAAGGTCAAGAAGGTGGTCAACGAAGTCGAGCACATCTCGTTTTCGGGCAAGCGCGCGGTGGCGCAGGGACAGGACATCACCTATGTCACCGAACGCTGCGTGATGAAGCTGACGCCGGAGGGGTTGGTCGTCACAGAACTCGCACCCGGCATCGATCTGCAGCGTGATGTGCTGGCCCAGTCGGAAATTCCGTTGGCCGTTGCCAGGGACCTCAAGACGACACCGGCAGCCCTCTATCAGGAGCAACCGATAGGCCTGTCGCTGAATGGCGGCGCCTCGGTCGGAGGCGCGCGTGGCTGAGCCTCTCGTCACCTTCGAGCAGGATGGCGCCATCGGTACCATCACGCTGCGCCGGCCGGAGAAATTCAACGCACTGGACATTCCGATGCTGCGGGCGCTAGAGACGGCGCTCGACGCGGCCGAGATGGCCGAGGGCGTCCGCGTCGTGCTGCTGCGCGGCGAAGGCAAGGGCTTTTGCGCCGGTGGCGATGTCGAAGCCTGGGCGCAGATGAGTGCCGCCGATTTCCAGGTGCAGTGGGTGCGCTACGGCCACCGCGTCTTCGACCGCTTGGCGCGGCTGCGGCAGCCGACAATCGCCGTCCTGTCCGGCCATGCGCTTGGCGGCGGCCTGGAACTGGCTGCGGCTTGCGACTTGCGCGTGGCGGAAACACAAGTGAAATTAGGCTTCCCGGAAACCTCGATTGGCGTCGTGCCCGGCTGGTCCGGTACGCAGCGCGCCGTGCGCCGCTTCGGCGCGCAGACGGTGCGCCGCATGGCGCTGGGCGGCGAGATCCTTCTCGCCCCCGAGGCACTCGCCCTGGGCATCGTCGACCGGGTGGTCGCAACTGGCAACGCACACGAAGAAGCAAAGGCGTGGGCGGAAAAGATCGCCGAGCGCGGCCCGCTGGCGACGGAAGCCGCCAAGCTGATGATCGCGGTCGCCGAAGGCGAGGAAAGTGCCGCCGCCACCGAAGCGCTGGCCAGCGGCTTCATCGCCCTGACCGGCGATCTGAAGGCCGGCGTCGATGCCTTCAAGGC
>NZ_RZPI01000210.1:0-8119 GCF_003998715.1 Mesorhizobium sp. M7A.F.Ca.CA.002.15.2.1 | reverse complement strand
CCATTCCCCGTCTCGTGGTCAGCCAGATCGACGGCTTCTTCGCACTGGTGCCGGAAGGGCCAGTGCCTGCGCTCAACCGGTTCGCCGATGACGTGGTGCGCGACTTCGACCGGTTTCGCGCACCGCTGAGCGAGGCGGAAATCGAGCGGCGCAGCCCGGATTCGCTGAAGCCGGCCGAGTTCCGCAATCTCTGCCAATGGGGCTACCCCTATGTCTTCGAAACCTTTCGCTTCCACATGACGCTCTCCGGCCGGGCGGGGTCACAGGAGAGCCCGCGTTTGCGCGCAGCGATCGACAGCCTGTTCGCGGAAGTGCTGCAACAGAAGGTGCTGGTGGATGCGCTGACCTTGTTTGTCGAAACCGAACCGGGTGCGCCGTTCATGGTGCTCTCGCATCACGCGCTCGGGCGCCGCCCGGCCAGAAAAACCGCCTGAAGGACTGCCTGAAATGACCGCCGAGACTGTTCTCCACAATGCCCGCATCGTGCTTGCCGACGAGATCGTCGAAGGTTCGCTGGTGCTGCGCGACGGCTTTATCGCCGGCATCGAAGCCGGCGCAAGCCTTGGCTCTGGCCGCATCGGCGAGGATATGGGCGGCGACTATATTATTCCCGGGCTGGTCGAGTTGCACACCGACCATCTCGAAGGCCATTACGCGCCGCGGCCCAAGGTGCGCTGGAATCCGATCGCCGCCGTGCTCGCCCATGACGCGCAGGTGGCAACCGCCGGCATCACCACCGTGCTGGACGCCTTGCGCGTCGGCATGGACGAAGACGCCGACCTGACATCGGCCGACATCCGCAAGCTGGCCGACGCGATCGAGGACAGTGTGAAGCAGGACCGTCTGCGCGCCGACCATTTCATCCACCTGCGCTGCGAGGTTTCGGCACCCGACTGCCTCAGGGCTTTCGCCAATTTCGACGGCGACGAGCGGGTTAAGCTGGCATCGCTGATGGATCATGCGCCAGGCCAGCGCCAGTTCGTCAATCTCGAAACCTATGCCTACTATTACCAGCGCAAGCTGAAGCTGACCGATCGCGACTTCAAGGTGTTCTGCGAAAAACGGATGGCCGAATCGGCGCGCAATTCGGCGCCGAACCGGGCGGTGATCGCCGCCGCCTGCCAGGAGCGCGGCATCGTGCTGGCCAGCCACGACGACGCCACATCGGGCCATGTCGACGAAGCGATCGAGCAGGGCGTGCGGGTTGCCGAATTCCCGACCACGGAAGAGGCCGCAAGGGCCTCGAAAGAGGCCGGGATGGGTGTGCTGATGGGCGCGCCAAACGTCATGCGCGGCGCCTCGCATTCGGGCAATGTCTCGGCCCGTACGCTGGCCAGCGACGGCCTGCTCGACATCTTGTCGTCCGACTACATTCCCTTCAGCCTGATCCAGTCGGCGTTCTTCCTCGGCGATGTCGTCGAAGGCATTTCCCTGCCGCAGGCCGTCGCCATGGTCTCGAAAAACCCGGCCGATGCGGTTGGACTGACCGACCGCGGCGTCATCGAGCAGGGCCGCCGCGCCGATCTGGTGCGGGTGCGCGTCGACGACCATGTTCCGGTCGTGCGCACCGTGTGGCGGCAGGGACGCCGGGTGGCATGATGGTGTCGGCACTGATCGAGCGGGAACTTTCGGCCGAGACGTTTCCGATCCGCGATGGCGTTTTCGTCGCCGTCGTCGGCCCAAGCGGCGCCGGCAAGGACACGGTGATCGGCTACGCCCGCAACCATTTTGCCGACGAAACGCGGCTGGAGTTCGTCCGCCGGGTCATCACCAGGCCGAGCGATGCCGCAAGCGAGGATCACGACACGCTGGCCGACGCTGCCTTCGCCGAAGCCGAAGCCGATGGCGCCTTCGCCATTTCCTGGGAAGCACACGGCTTGCGCTACGGCATCCCCGCCGATGTCGACTGGTCTGTCGCCAATGGCCGTGTCGCTGTCGCCAATGTGTCGCGCGCGATCATCCCCTCCTTGCGCGAACGCTATGCCAACCTGGCCGTCGTCGAGATCACTGCCTCGCCTGAAGTGCTGGCCGAGCGTCTGGCGATGCGCGGCCGGGAGTCCCGCGGCGAAGTGCTGGCGCGGCTGGCACGCAGCGCCAATGTCACTCTGTCCGGGCCCGGCGTCACCTCGATCGACAACAGCGGCCCGCGCGAAGCCGCCGGCGAACGCTTCGCCGAGGTGCTGCGCAAGGCGATGGCCTTTTCCGACATGTCGGGCCTGATCTAGGCTAGCTATTCCGCAGCCTGGCCCGCCACGCCCTTGCGGGTGGCGTCGACCATCAGCCGCCGTTCCCGGAACACGCCCCATTGCTGGTCGACCAGCACGCCGATGAGGATGACGCCGCCCATCACCGCGAAGTTGAGCGAGGACGGGATGCCGAGCAGGTTGACGAGATTCTGCAGCTCCTGCAGCAGCACCGTGCCGAGGATGACGCCGATCAGCGAGCCTTCGCCGCCGCGCAGCGAGAAGCCGCCGAGCACGGCGGCGGCGATGGCGTAGAGTTCGTAGAACTGGCCGTGGCTGGCCGGCGAGATCGAGCGCGTGTACATGGCGAAATAGATCGCCGACAGCGCCGTCAGCACACCGCAGATGACATAGGCGGCGATGACGACACGGCCGGTGCGGATGCCCGAATATTTCGCCGCCTCCTCGTTCTTGCCGATGGCGTAGAGATAGCGGCCGAACACCGAGCGATGCAGCACCACCCACATGACGATCGAAATAACGATCAGCGCGATGAAACTGTTCGGCACGCCATAGGAGCGTCCGGCCGTCAGGAATTCGAGCTCGGGAAAATTCTGGCCGAACGCAAAACCCGCCGTGCCGTCGGCGGTGTAGAAGCGGGCGACACCGCGGTAGATCAACAGGCCGCACAAAGTGACGACGAAAGGCTGCAGCTTGAGCCTTGTGATCAGCCAGCCATGCACCAGGCCTATGATGGCGCCGAGGAACAGGATCAGCACGAAGGCCAGCGGCCAGCCCACCTCGCGCACGGCGATGAAGTCGATGAACAGCGTTCCAAGCAGCGCGACCACCGAGCCGACCGACAATTCGATGCCGCCGGTGATGATGACGAAGGCCTGGCCGATCGACAGGATGCCGAACAGACCGATCAGGTTCGAGGTGTTGGCGAGGTTGATCGGCAGCAGGAAGCGCGGATTGATGATCGCAACGATCGCCCCGACCACCAGGATCAGGATCAGCAGGCCGAGATCTTTCTTGCTCATCGTCTTCTCCCCAATGCCTGAGCAGATCGCGCTTGCGCGAGACCCCGGCAAAACTACTTCGGCTGCTTGCCCACCGCCAGCAGCAGCACGTTTTCCTGGCTGAACCGGTCCTTGTCGAGAATGCCGGAGATTTGGCCCTCATGCATGACGGCGATGCGGTCGGACACGCCGATCACCTCTTCCATGTCCGACGAGATCATCAGCACGGCGACGCCGGCATCGGCCAATGCGCGCATCAGGCCGTAGATTTCCGCCTTGGCGCCGATGTCGATGCCGCGCGTCGGCTCGTCGAGGATCATCACATTGGGGTTCATGGCCAGCCACTTGCCGAGCACGACCTTCTGCTGATTGCCGCCCGACAGCGTGCCGGTGCGCGTCTGCACCGAAGGCGCCTTGATGCCGAGGTCTTTCTTCTGCTTCTCGGCGGTGGAGGTCTCGGCGCTTGAGGACACCAGGGAGCGGCGCGCATGCGCGGGCAGATTGGGCAGCGAAATGTTCTGAGCGATCGACAGGTCGAGCAGGATACCGGTCAGCTTGCGGTCTTCCGGAACCAGGAAGATGCCGTGCGCGACGGCGTCGGCCGCGGAAGCCAGCGCAAGCGGCTTGCCGTCGAGTTCCAGCGCGCCGCCGAGCTTCGAATCGATGCCGAAGAACACCCGCGCCAGCTCGGTGCGGCCGGAACCGACAAGACCGGCGAGGCCGAGGATTTCGCCGCGCCTGACGTCGAGATCGACCGGGCGGCCGGGATAGGCAGGGGTGCGGATGGCCTTGGCCGCAAGTGCTACGGCGCCGGGCGCACGCGCCGCTTCCGAGGCCTTCTCGCGCTCCTTCAGCATGCGGCCGATCATCAGCTTGACCATCTGGTCGTGGCCGATATCGCTCTTCGGCAAGGTGCCGGCCAGCATGCCGTCGCGCAGCACCACGACGCGGTCGGCTACGCGTTCGACCTCGTGCAGGCGGTGCGAGATGAAGATGACGCTGATGCCGTCGGCCTTCAGCGCCTTGATGACGTCGAGCAATTTGTCGGTCTCGGCGAGCGGCAGGCTGGATGTCGGCTCGTCGAGGATGACCAGCCGCGCCTCGATCGACAGCGCCTTGGCGATCTCGACCATCTGCTGCTGCGCCAGCGACAGGGTCGCGACCGGCGTGTCGGCGGAAAAATTGGCGCCGACGCGCTTCAAAAGCGGCGCCACCATGGTGCGCAGCTTGGCGCGGTCGACGAGCTTGAGCGGCCCGGCGCGCAAAGGTTCGCGGCCGAAGAAGATGTTGGCGGCGACGTCCAGATTTTCGAACAAATTGAGTTCCTGGTGGACGAAGGCGATGCCCGATCCCAGGCTGGCTTCGACGGAGAGCCTGTCATGCGCGGTGCCGTCGACGGTGATCGTGCCGCTGTCGGGCCTGGTGACGCCGCCGAGGATCTTCATCAACGTCGATTTGCCGGCGCCGTTTTCGCCGACAAGGCCGATGACCTCGCCCGGCCTGACCTCCATGGAGAAGCCGTCGAGCGCGACGACGCCCGGATAGGTCTTGCGCACGTTCTCAAGGCTGAGGAACGGGGCGGTCACGGATGCAGCAATGGATGTGTCGGAATAATTCATCATGCCTGACAGCGATTGGCGGGCCAATTTCTGAGCATGATCTTTTCCGAGAACCGGCTTCCACTTTTCGGGATCATGCTCTTGGCTTTTGGCAGACTGACGATCCTCGCGGTGTTCGTCAATGCGAGCAGCCGGCCCAAGCGACGTTGAGCCGGCTGAACTGCTTCAAGTCTTAGTTTCCGGCCATCGCCTTCAGATTGGCGGCGTAGGCGTCGACGTCATCCTTGCCGATGATCTTGGTCGGGATGATGATGAGGTTGCCTTCCGGGATGCCCGACTTGTCGCCCTTGAGATAGGCAGCCATCAGCTTCATGCCCTGATAGGCCCATTCGAAGGGCTGCTGCACGACGGTGGCGGCAATGGTGCCTTCCTTGACGCCGCCGAGCGTGATCGGATCGTCATCGAAGCCGACGACGGTGATCGAGCCGAGCTTGCCGGCGTCGCGCAGCGCTTCATAGATGCGCGGCGTGTTGTAGGAGTAGAAGCCGACCATGCAGGTGACGTCGGGGCTGGCGACCAGCGCGTCCTCGACATTCTTCTTGGCGCGCGCCTGGTCGATGTCGTCGCCGCGCACGTCGATCAACTCGATCTTGGTGCCGGCCAGGCCGTCCTTCATGCCTTGGATGCGCTCCTTGGCATTGTCTGCGCCGAGCAGGCCGACGAAGCCGAGGCATTTGCCGCCATTGGGCATCGCCTTCTTGGCGATTTCGGCCGCCTGCTTGCCGGCATCGACGTTGGACGAGCCGATATAGGCGACGCGCTTGGTCTGCGGGGCGTCCGAGTCGGTGGTGAACAGCGCCGTTTCCGAAGCGATCTTGTTGAGGCCATCGGTCGAGGTCTTGGGATCGACGGCCGAGACCATGATGCCCTTGACGCCGGCGGTCACCAGATCGTCCATCAGCCGCTGCTGGATGGCGACCGAGGACTGCTCGGGATATTTGAGCTCGAGCGTATAGTCGGGCAGTTCGCCCTGCGCCTTCTTGACGCCGGCTTCGGCGGCCTTCCAGAAATCGGAAGCGCCGTTGACCACGAAGGCCAGCGTCGGCTTGTCGTCGGCGCGCGCGATTGCCGTGGCCGACAGGCCAAGCAGCAGCGCGGTCGCGGCTACGGATGCATTGCGTATCAAGGATTTCATGTTCAACCTCCCGTTTGGCTCAGTCGTTGGACCGGCCGATCTTGCACTGACCTGATTTGCCGTTTGCAGCGTGGACGCCCTCCTCCTCAAAGGGGTTCCCGGCACCGAAAGAATGGCGTCGTTCCAGCCACGACAGCGACCTTAGAGACTCATCCTTCATTCGTAAATAGTCCGATTTGTCTGACATATCACATATCCGAGACAAGGCTTGCGGAGATAGGATCCGCTCGCCACCGGGCCATTTTTCGTACTCTCCCGTCGCCCCGGACGTGACCGGCCGGATGCGACGATTGACGGTACAGCGCATTTTTGTATTAGTAAACAGTATTAGTTCCGAGCCAATGCCAGCGGTTTCGCGGTGTGCCCGCCGGCGTGCCGCCCTCACCGCTGGGCAGCCGCCCAGGCCTTTTGTTAATTGAGCTTTCGCTTGTATGGAGATGCGTGGCGGATGGACCTCCGGCATACTAATAGTTATAAACGAGCTTGACGTTATTCCGATAAATCGACGGCGTCACGCCACCTTGCCGGCCTGACCGGCCAGCCAGACTGGGATTTGCCATGAGCGAGACGACGGATCGGGCCAGCGACACAGCGAGGCGGCGCAAGGCGCCGGCCAAGGGCGCCAAGGGCCGCGTCACCATGATCGATATCGCCAGGGCCGCCGGCTGCTCGCAGGCGACCGTGTCCTTCGTGCTCAACAATTCGCCAGGGATCAAGCTGTCGCAGCAGACCCGCGAACGGGTGATCGAGGCCGCACGGACGCTTGGCTACACCGCGCCCGCTTTCGAGGCGCTTCACCCGGCATTGCCTGCCTTCGAGGGGCCCGCCTTCGAAGGGCTGGACGGGGTGATCGGCTTTGCCGTCGACCAGCTCGCCACCAGCCCCGAAGCCGTGGTCGCCATCGAGGGCGCGCGCCAGGCCTCGTGGAATGCCGGCAACGTGCTTCTGGTGGCGCAGACGCTGGGCGATTCCGTCATGGAGCCGCGCGCTATTTCAGCGCTGACCAAGCGGGGCATTTCGGCGCTGATCTACATGACCATCTTCACCCGCGAGATCACAGCGCCCGACTATCTCTACGGCCTCGACATCCCGGTGATCCTGCTCAACTGCTACACGGCGGACTACGCCTTCCCGTCCGTGGTGCCGAGCGAGATCGCCGGCGGCCAGAGCTCGACCCGCCATTTGATCAGCCACGGCCACCGCCGCATCGCCACCATCACCGGCGAGCCGTGGATGCAGGCGGCACAGGACCGGCTGAAGGGCTACCGCCGCGCGCTCGCCACGGCCGACATCCCGTTCGATCCCGAGCTGGTGGTCGAGGGCGACTGGTCGGCCAGCGCCGGCTATGCCGCCACCGTCAAGCTGCTGGCGCTCAGGGATAAGCCCACCGCCATCTTCTGCCAGAACGACCGCACCGCGATCGGCTGCTACGAAGCGCTGAAGGAAGCCGGCCTGCACATTCCGCAGGACATCTCCGTGGTCGGCTACGACGACGAGGAAATCGCCAGGCATCTGTTCCCGCCGCTGACGACCTCGATCCTGCCGCACATGGCGATGGGCCAATGGGCGATCGAACAGCTGGAAGCGCCGGCGGCGCCTGGACGGGGGCGGTATCCGATCACGAAGCTGGAGTGTCCGCTGGTGGAGCGGGAGAGTGTACGGGGGGTGGTAGGGTAACGCGACTCGGCGGGCCCGCGCTGGCTTACCTTCGACCGTTAGGGAAACCTGACCAGTGGGACGAAGAGCTGATGGCTGCAATGCAGACGATTCTTGCGCGGAAGGGGGTCAAGGTCGAAGTCTGAGACATTCATTCCCATTGGTGCAACAGACCGGCACGGTTGCGAATTTGGGGTTGGACACGCCGTGCCGGCCAGTGCTGGACACCCCAGCCCGATTACGCTACCGGCACAACAGGAATCCAGCAATTAAGCCTGATGGTCTAGATCGCGAGTGCAGAGCCTGTTCTCGCGCTTCAGGGAGCCCTTTTACCACGGGCATTACTTCTCCTCCGGGCAGTCCAGCAGCTTCGCATGGCGATGCATTTCTTCGCACCCGTCCGACAAGGCGGGCTTGAACCATTCCGCTTTGTCTTTCTTCAGGCCTTCGGCACTGGTCCGCTAACCTTGCCCTGCACGCGGTCCCACAGGCAGTTGCGTCTGC
>NZ_RZPI01000020.1:0-21538 GCF_003998715.1 Mesorhizobium sp. M7A.F.Ca.CA.002.15.2.1 | reverse complement strand
ATTCTCCGGCGTCACCGTAGCCCGGTCCGGACCCCATTTGTGATAGTTTTCGGGGCTGGTGTCGAGGCGCGGATTGATGGTCATCGTCCAGTTCAGGCGCCTGGCCGGCTTGCCTTGCTGGATGTTGGTGAGGAATTTCAGCGCCCTGACAAAAATCCCCTTCTCATGCGCCAGCGGCACCGGCGCGTGCCATTCGAAAAAGTTCATGCCGATGTCGAAATCGAGCGACCAGTCGGCTTGGGTGGTGACCATGCCGGCATCCATCCACAGATTGCCGTCGCGCTGGTCGAGGATGCAGAAGTCGCCCTGGCTCTGGCGGGTGATGTACTCCATCGGGCCGTAAGGCAGCGTCGAGGTGTCGCCGAAGGTGAAGGTGTCGTCGATGCCGAGCGGCCGGTTGATCCAGCGCCAGCGGTCGCCGTCGCGGGTCAGTGTGAAATGTTCGGGATAGCCCAGCGCCTGCTGCTCCATCAGCAGTTCCAGCAGGTCCCAGCCGGCCAGCGTCATGTGCGGCAGCGACTGGCAGCGCAGCGGGTCCTCGGCCAGCACCAGCGCCCGGTCCTGCATCTCGGCGACATAGTGCTCGTCGACGTCGATCAGGTTTTCCAGCACGCTGCCTTTCGGCCCGACGACATGCGGCTCGATGTTGACCGCATACATGTAGGCGTCTTCGTGGAAAGGGAACGGGAAGCGCCTGATGTGCTCAGGGCTGTTCCTGAAGGTGAAGTCGTCGCGGAACGTTTCCTTGCGAAAGGTGATGCCCATGATTTCCTCCTAGCGCTCCAGGACCAGCGACCGGCCCTCGAAGCGCGACACGCACGGCATGATCTTCTTGCCCGAACGGTGCTCTTCCTCGCTCAGCCAGTGGTCGTTGTGGATGAACTTGCCGTCGCAAGAGATGACGTTGGTTTCGCACTGGCCGCAGACGCCGCCGCGGCAGAGATAGGGCGGATCGACGCCGGCCGCTTCGATCGCTTCCAGCAGGCTCTGCTGCTCATCGACGCGGATCGTCTTGCCGCTGACGGCAAGCGTCACGTCGAAAGGCAGGCCAGGCTGGGGGGCCGCGAAATGCTCGAAATGCACGGTTTCCGATGGCCAACCGAGGCTTGCCGCGCGATCACGCACCCAGTTGATCATGCCGGCCGGGCCGCAGACATAGAGATGCGTGCCGAGCGGCTGCGTCGACAGCAGCCGGTCGAGTTCGATGCGCTCGTCAAGGTCGTCATGATAGAGCCTGACCCGTCGGTCGTAGCGCTCGCGCAGCACATCGGCATAGGTGCCGAGCGATGCGGTGCGGCAGGTGTAGTGCAGTTCGAAATTGCCGCCTTCCGCCGCAAGCTGAGCGGTCTGCGCCATGAACGGCGTGATGCCGATGCCGCCGGCCAGCATCAGATGTTTTTTGGCGCGCAGGTCGAGCGAGAACAGATTGACGGGATAGCTGACCACCATCTCCATGCCGGGCTTGACGTTCCGGTGCATGAACAGCGAGCCGCCGCGGCCGACATCGTCGCGGCGCACCGAGATCGTGTATTCGCGCGTGTCGAGCGGCGAGCCCATCAGCGAATAGGGGTTGAGCCTGGTGCGTTCGCCGTCGCGCATCTCGACCACGACATGGGCGCCGCCGGAAAAGGTCGGCAGCAACTCGCCGTCGCGCCGGCGGAAATGGAAGCGGGTGACGAGGTCGTTGACCGGGACGACGTCGCTGACCACGACATCGAGTTTTGTTGTTCCGGCGCTCATCGGAAAACCTCCTCCATCGGAGGAATCTCGCTGCGATCCTCGGCGTTGATGCAGACGCCCTGGAACGCCGCGATGCGCCTGGAATAATGATCGCGCACCAGAAGCAGCAGGCCGCAATGCGCGCAGGTCGCCGGCTGCGTCGTCACATTCTCGGTGATGCCCTTGCAGTGGACGCATTGCATGCGCCGCGCCAGCGAACCGCGGTGCTCGGTCTGGATCGAAGTGTGGTCGATGCCGGCTTCAAGCGCCACCTGCATCGCCTGGCCGATCAGGCCCTCAGTGCCGGCGAGATAGAGGCGCAGGCCCATATGCGCATTTGCCAGTGTCTGCCTAAGCCGTGGCAGCAGGCTGGCGAAGGATGGCGACAGATGAAACTGCACCGGTCTCAGCGCTTCGAGGGCTGCGGTGTGTTTGCCGTCAGGCCCGGGAATGAAGACGATGTCGGCGTCGTCGAAAAACCCGGGCGGCGCCCTCCCGGCCATCTCCGCTATCGCCAGCGCCCCTTCCGCATCCGCGATAAAAAGATGATGCTTGCCGGGCTGCGGAGACAAGGTTCCGTAAACAGGCCGGCTGATGATGCTTTTGGCTGCCATTTAAGTCTTCGTGCCTTCGAGCGCTTCACCGTTTCATAGAAACGGCGGACCGCTCTATCTCTTTGCTTTGACGCAATTCCGGACGGAAAACCGTTTCACACTTTTCCTGGAATTGCTCGAACCCCTCGCCGTCGACTATGCCTCAACCTTTCGCCGTGCGCTTGGTCTTCTTGGGATCGTCGAATGGCAATGGCTGGGCGGTGGCCTTGATGGCGCCGCTCCTGTTGCGGATTTCGAGCTTGGTGTCCTTGACCGCGCAGTCGACGTCGAGGCGGGCGATGCCCATCGATTTCTCGACCAGCGGCGAATACATGGCGCAGGTCACCACGCCCACCTTCTTGCCGTCGCGATAGACCAGCGCACCCTCATCGGCCGGCTCCTTGCCGTCGAGCAGAACGCCGTAGATCTTGAAGCGCTCCTTACCCTTGAGGCGATAATGCTCCTCGGCGCCGCGAAAGCCGGTCTTTCCGGGGCTGACGGTGAAGTCGAGGCCGAGTTCCCACAGCGTGTCGCCGGGTCCTTCGTTCTCGAACGGGTATTTCTGCGAATTGTCGTAGGGGTAGAACAGCAAGTAGCTTTCCACCCGCAGCATGTCGAGGGTGGTGAAGCGGCACGGAATGATGCCGGCGCTCTTGCCCTCGTCGAGAATCCTGTCCCAGATCGTGCCGGCATCCTGGCCGCGGCAGAAGATCTCGTAGCCGCGCTCGCCGGTGTAGCCGGTGCGCGAGATCATGACGGGCAAACCGAACAGTTGCGTCTGCATATGATGGAAATAGTTGAGGTCGCGAATGCCCGGCACGTGCTTGGCCAGATAGTCGACGGCGGTTGGCCCCTGCAGCGAAAGATCGTGCAGATTGTCGTCGAAGCGCAGCGACACGTCGCGGCCCATAGCCGCCCGCTGCAATTCTTCATGGCCGGTGCCCGAACCATGCACGACCATCCAGGCATTGGGGCCGGTGCGGTAGAGGATGCAATCGTCGGTGAATTTTCCCGCCTCGTTCAGCATGCAGGCATAGGCCGACTTGCCGGGATAGATCTTTTCGACGTCGCGCGTCGTCGCCAGGTCGATCAGGTGTGAAGCATGCGGCCCGGTGATGTGCACCTTCTTGAGGCCGGAGACATCCATCAGGCCAGCCTTGGTGCGGATGGCGATGTACTCCTCGTCGGCATCCTTGTCGTAGGTCCAGGCGGTTCCCATGCCGCTCCAGTCTTCGAGCTTCGAACCGAGCGCTCGGTGGCGATCCGCCAGGGTCGAAAATCTCCAGGATGCCGTCATCCGCTCGTCCTCCGTTTCGATAATGCTCTGCTGTTCCCTGCCCCCTGCGCAGTGGCGGGAGCTTTGACCGAATATTGATCGCAAACGCCAGGACGCCGCAATACCCATAAGCAATTAATTTCATTGTCAGGCAAAATCCACCGCGCAAAGCAAACAGTTAACCTCACGTAAATCGCGCTTGACAATTGCGGGATTCGGACTGAATTTATGAAAAAAATTTCACTCTCTTGAAAGAGGGCAGCGGCCGGCCAATTCGGGGCCTGGCGTTGGAAAAAGGGGAAAACCGATGTCAGACATGCAACAGCGCATCGAAGCGCTGTACCGCTCCGACGTGCGCGGATCTGCGCTCCTGATCGTCTGCCTGTGGGCGACGATCCTCTTCGTCCTGCTCATGACATGGCCCTACATCCCGCACAGCGGCATCAAGGCCGTGGTCGCGATCGCCGCCGCCGCCGTGCTGATCTTCAACACGGCCGCCATCCTGGCGATGGTCAAGCACTACAAGGAAGACAAGGAATTCATCTACGGGCTCGACATCAAGAACGCCGACGCATTCCGCAACCGCAAGTCCTGAGGGGTAGAAGAAATGTCCCGCTACACGCCGCCGGAGCAGAGCAAGGCCGGGCAGGTTTTCGACATCGCCGTCGTCGTCGTCGCCATTTTCGTGGCGCTGTGGCTGCCGCTGAAACTGGGCCTCGCCGGTGCGGCGAAATCCATCGACGCGCTCGACGCCAAGACGTGGGAAGCGCTCGGCCAGAACCCGACCATGGCCTCGATCTGGGAAAAGCTCGGCTACACGCCCGAGACCGCGCACGACATCATCCAGAACCGCTTCCATTATGTCATCGACTGGCCGACGCTGATCATAATGGCTGCGGTGCTGATAGGCTATTTCGTCTTCCTGTTTCGCGCATCCGACCGCGAATATCGCGACGTCATCAACGAAAAATTCGACGACAAGTAAGAGTTCTGAGGACGATTTAATTCGGGGACACGATCATGTGGGTGGCACTCTCTTACGCATGCTGGGGCATCTCGATCGTGCTCGCTTTGTGGATGCTTTACGACTGGTTCAAGGTCGACACGACCTTCTCCGAAGAGGTGCTGACCTCGTCGCGCGAAGGCGAACTGGAAGCCACTTCCGAAAAACACCGGATCTGAGTGAGGATTGAACAATGACGATCGCACTTGAACCGGCTGCCCCGGCTGTCCAAGGGGACAGAGTTTCACTCCTGCGCGTGCTCGGACCGGCCCATGTCTGGGCGCTCGGCGTCGGCATCGTCCTGGTCGGCGAATTCACCGGCTGGAATTTCTCGGCGGACAAGGGTGGCGCGCTGGCCGCGCTCATCGTCTGCTGGGTCGTCGGATTGCTCTACACCTCGGTCGCGATGATCGATTCCGAGGTGACATCGACCGTGGCCGCCGCTGGCGGCCAGTATGCGCAGGCAAAGCACATCGTCGGACCGCTGATGGCGTTCAACGTCGCGCTGTTCCTGGTCTTTGCCTACACGATGCTCGAAGTGTCCGACGCCATCCTGCTCGGCGACACCATCGTCGCCAAGGCCGGCGTCGAAGGGCTCACCCACAATTCCTTCATCGCCGCGACCATCGTCGTGCTGGCGTGGCTGAACTATCGCGGCGTGCTGATGACGCTCAACGTCAACTTCGTCATCACCGCGATCGCCTATATCTCGATCGTCATCCTGTTCTTTTCGGTCAGCCCGTGGACGCAAGGCGCGGTGCTGAAGCTGAACGAACTGGTCACCCCAGGCAATGCGCTTCCCTATGGCTGGATCGGCGTCATCGCCGCCTTCCAGTTCGGCATATGGTACTATCTCGGCATCGAAGGCACCACACAGGCCGCCGAGGAAGTGCGCTCCCCGGCCCGCTCGCTGCCTTACGGCACCATGGCCGGCATGATCACGCTTTTGATCGCGGCGGCCATGACCTGGTATGTCTGCGCCTCCCTGATGCCCTGGGAATATCTCGGCATCACCTACTATCCACTGTGGGACGCCGGCAAGCTGACCGGCAGCCCGCTGCTCGAGAACCTGTTGTTCGTCGCCACGCTGCTCGCCGCGCTGGCGTCGGCCAATGGCTGCATCAACGATGCGGCGCGCGCCTGGTTCTCGCTCGGCCGCGACCGCTATCTGCCGACATGGTTCTCGGCCGTGCATCCGAAATATCGCACGCCCTATCGCTCGATCCTGTTCCTGCTGCCGATCGCGCTGGCCTTCGCCTTCATCGCCGACCTCAACCAGGCGATCACCTTTTCGATCCTGTCGGGGGTGCTGCAATACACGTTCATGAGCATCAACATCATCATGTTCCGCAAGAAATGGCCGCTGGGCTCGATCCGCCGAGGCTACACCCACCCCTTCCATCCGATCCCGGCCATGGTGCTGTTCTGCCTGTGCGTGGTGACCTTCTTCGCCATCTTCCTCGGCTTCGGCTCGCAGCTGATCGCCATGGTCGCCTTCTACTTCCTGATCTCGCTGTGGTTCCACTTCTACCGTTACAAATTCGTGCGGCGCGGCGACCAGTTCACCATGCCGTGGCCAAAGCCGCAGGGTTATTGATGGGAGTAGGCCCGTCCGGATCCCGGGCGGGCCTGGCATGAGAAAATGTCCGATCTGACATCAGCACTGCTGGCCGGGGCCATTGTCCTGGTTGTCGTTCTCCACCTTGCCTGGCAAGCGCGTGCCAGCCGCAGCAGGGCATCGATGGCGCTCGCCGTCGAGCAGGACCGCATCCGCACAATCATCGCCGATGCTGCCAATGTTTCGGATGGCACCGCCGGCGTCATCACCTGGGAAGGATCCTGGAACAGCAAACGTGTCCAGGTGCGCACCATCGTCGATACGCTGGCGACGCGCAAACTGCCGGCGCGCTGGCTCAGTGTTTCGATCACCGAAGAGGTCGCGGTACCAGCCACCTTCGACATGATGATGCGGCCGGGCTCGCCGACGACCTTCTCCAATTTCGATCATCTCGAGCATACGCTGCCCAAGGCTCCGGGATTTCCCGCCGAGTCGGTGCTGCGCACCGACCGCAGGGCGGCGCGCTTTCCGCAAGGCCTGATCGCCAGCCATATCGAGATCTTTTCCGAAGGGCGCGCCAAGGAACTGCTGATCACGCCCAAGGGTATACGCATCGTCTGGCTTCTGGCCGAAGCCGAGCGGGCGCGCTATGGCGTTTTCCGGCAGGCCGAATTCGGCGACGCCGCACTCGATCCCGCGCTGATCGAAAGGCTGCTGATGTCGGTGTCGGCGCTTCGCGACGCGATCAACAAAAGCGAACGGCAGGCCGCATGACCAGTTCCGCCACTGCACCCGCCAATCCCTATCTGGTTCTCGGCGCCGCAATCGTGCTGCCGGGAAGCGGGCACGTCATTCTGGGCGTGCCGGTGCGCGGCCTTCAATTCCTTTTCTTCATGGTGATCCTGGCATGGGTGACGGCCAAGATCGCGCCGCCCGATGCCAGCTTCGTCGGCCGTCACGCCGGCGGCTTCCTGATCTATGCTTTGTCGATCCTGGACGCCTACAAGCTCGCCCGCATCCGCACCGCCAAATGGGTTCACAACGCCCGGCAAGGCAACGATAGTGGGCAGAGCGGCATTGAGACGCATAGGTAATTAGAGGAATATTTTTTTCATACGATTGAATTTGCGGACCTCATTCGATACATCATTTTCAGAGTTGCAAACGATCTCTTAGCTACAAAACGTCGGGAGGCTGACATGTGTGGAATTGTCGGACTGTTTTTGAAGGACAAGTCGCTGGAACCCCAGCTTGGCGCGATGCTGTCGCAGATGCTGATCTCGCTCAGCGATCGCGGTCCCGATAGCGCCGGCATCGCCATCTATGGCGCGCCGTCCAAGAATGAGGCCAAGATCACCATCCAGTCGGCCAAGCCCGACCGCGATTTCCGCGGCCTCGAGGCGGAGCTCGCCAAGGCCATCGGCACGCCGGTGACGATCGCGGTGAAATCCACCCATGCAGTCGTCAGGACCACCCCCGCGAAGATCGATGAAGCGCGCGAAACCATCCAGGCGCTGCGCCCCGACATCCGCATCATGGGCGCCGGCGACGTGGTCGAGATCTACAAGGAAGTCGGCCTGCCCGAGGCAGTCGTCGATCGCTTCGATGTCCGCAAGATGACCGGCACACATGGCATCGGCCATACCCGCATGGCGACGGAATCGGCGGTGACGACGATGGGCGCGCATCCGTTCTCGACCGGCGCCGACCAGTGCCTGGTGCACAATGGCTCGCTGTCGAACCACAACAATGTCCGCCGCGAACTGATCCGCGAAGGCATGACCTTCGAAACCGAGAACGACACCGAAGTCGCTGCCGCCTATCTCTCGTCACAGATGGCGCATGGCAAGAATCTCGGCGAGGCGCTGGAAGGCACGCTCTCCGACCTCGACGGCTTCTTCACCTTCGTCGTCGGCACCAAGAACGGCTTTGGCGTGGTGCGCGATCCGATTGCCTGCAAGCCAGCCGTGATGGCCGAAACCGACCAATATGTCGCCTTCGGCTCGGAATATCGCGCGCTGACCAAACTGCCCGGCATAGACAATGCGAGGGTCTGGGAACCCGAGCCCGCAACCGTCTATTTCTGGGAGCATTGAGTTCATGCCGGCAACCACGCTTTCAAAAACCGCGGCACACGACCCTCGGGTCTTCGATCTCGACCAGTTGTCGCTGCGCGAACTCAACCAGGCGCTGCACAATCTGGCTCCCGGCTCGAACGAAACGGCATGGGAAGTGCTGAACCCGAAAGGCAGCCATTCGGTGGCCGTTGGCGTCGACCAGCCTGTTGCCATCGATGTGCGCGGCAGCGTCGGCTATTACTGCGGCGGCATGAATTCCGGCAGCACCATTACCGTGCATGGCTCGGCAGGGCCTGGAGTCGGCGAGAACATGATGTCGGGCTCGATCACCATCAAAGGCGACGCCAGCCAGTATGCCGGCGCCACCGGCAAGGGCGGCCTGCTGGTCATCGAAGGCAACGCCTCGTCGCGCTGCGGCATTTCGATGAAGGGCATCGATATCGTCGTGCATGGAAATATCGGCCATATGTCGGCCTTCATGGCGCAGTCAGGCAATCTGGTGGTGTTGGGCGATGCCGGCGATGCGCTCGGCGATTCCATCTACGAGGCGCGGCTCTTCGTGCGCGGCAAGGTCGACAGCCTCGGCGCCGACTGCATCGCCAAGGAAATGCGGACCGAGCATCTGGAATTGCTGCAGGGCCTGCTCGACCGCGCCGGCGTCACCGGCGTCAAGCCGTCGGAGTTCAAGCGCTACGGCTCGGCGCGTACCCTCTATAATTTCAATATCGACAACGCCGACGCGTATTGAGGCAGCATGACCTACAGGAACCCGCCGACGACGCCGCGCAAATCCGCGACCTTCGACGACTACACGCTTTCCGAGATCCGCCGTGCCGCGGCGACCGGCATCTATGACATCCGTGGCGCCGGCGCCAAGCGCAAGCTGCCGCATTTCGACGACCTACTGTTCCTCGGCGCCTCGATCTCGCGTTACCCGCTCGAAGGCTATCGCGAGCGCTGCGACACATCGGTCGTGCTCGGCTCTCGCCATGCCAAGAAGCCGATCGAGTTGAAGATTCCGATCACCATTGCCGGCATGAGCTTCGGCTCGCTGTCGGGTCCGGCCAAGGAAGCGCTCGGACGCGGCGCTACCCTGTCGGGCACCTCGACCACGACGGGCGACGGCGGCATGACCGAGGAGGAGCGCGGCCATTCCAAGCAACTGGTCTATCAATATCTGCCGTCGCGCTACGGCATGAACCTGCGCGATCTGCGCCGCGCCGATGCGATCGAGGTCGTCGTCGGCCAGGGCGCCAAGCCGGGTGGCGGCGGCATGCTGCTTGGCCAGAAGATTTCGGATCGTGTCGCCGAAATGCGCACGCTGCCGAAAGGCATCGACCAGCGCTCGGCCTCACGCCATCCCGACTGGACCGGACCCGACGATCTCGAGATCAAGATCCTCGAATTGCGCGAAATCACCGACTGGGAAAAACCGATCTACGTCAAGGTCGGCGGCGCGCGCCCCTATTATGACACGGCGCTTGCCGTGAAGGCCGGCGCCGATGTCGTTGTCGTCGACGGCATGCAGGGCGGCACCGCCGCCACCCAGGAAGTGTTCATCGAAAATGTCGGCCAGCCGACGCTTGCCTGCATCAGGCCGGCCGTGCAGGCGCTGCAGGACCTCGGCATGCACCGCAAGGTGCAGTTGATCGTCTCCGGCGGCATTCGCAACGGCGCCGATGTCGCCAAGGCGCTGGCGCTCGGCGTCGACGCGGTCTCGATCGGCACGGCGGCCCTTGTCGCGCTCGGCGACAACGATCCGCGCTGGGAGGCGGAGTACAACGAGCTTGGCACCACGGCCGGCGCCTATGACGATTGGCACGAGGGGCGCGACCCCGCCGGCATCACCACGCAGGATCCGGAACTGATGAAGCGGGTCGATCCGGTGACTGCCGGGCGCCGGCTGGCGAACTACCTCAAGGTGATGACGCTTGAGGCTCAAACGATCGCCCGCGCGTGCGGCAAGAACAGCCTGCACAATCTCGAACCCGAGGACCTGGTCGCGCTGACGATCGAGGCAGCCGCCATGGCCGGCGTGCCGCTGGCCGGCACCAACTGGATACCGGGGAAGAACGGCTTCTGATCAACGAAGGGCCGATTCCCGCATACTCGGGAACAACAATCGATAAAAATGGGGAACTACCGTGGCAACTGATCTTGCTGAATTCGCAAGGGCGAAAAACGTCAAATATTTCATGATTTCCTACACTGACCTGTTCAGTGGCCAGCGTGCCAAGCTGGTGCCGGCGCAGGCGATATCAGACATGCAGAAGGACGGCGCCGGCTTTGCCGGTTTCGCCACATGGCTGGACCTGACGCCGGCGCATCCCGACATGCTTGCGGTGCCGGATCCGGATTCGGTGATCCAGCTGCCGTGGAAGCCTGAGGTCGCCTGGGTGGCGGCCAACTGCATCATGGACGACAAGGAGGTCGACCAGGCGCCGCGCAACACACTGAAGCGGCTGATCGCGGAAGCCGCCAGCGACGGCATGCATGTCAAGACCGGCGTCGAGGCCGAGTTCTTCCTGATCTCGCCTGACGGCAAGACGATCTCCGACGAATACGACACGGCCTCAAAACCCTGCTACGACCAGCAAGCGGTGATGCGGCGCTACGACGTCATCGCCGAGATCTGCGACCACATGCTGGCGCTCGGCTGGGGCGCCTATCAGAACGACCATGAGGACGCCAACGGCCAGTTCGAGATGAACTGGGCCTTCGACGACGCGCTGGCGACCGCCGACAAGCACTCGTTCTTCAAATTCATGGTCAAGTCGATCGCGGAAAAGCATGGCCTGCGCGCGACCTTCATGCCGAAGCCCTTCCAGGGCCTGACCGGCAATGGCTGCCATGCGCATATCTCGGTCTGGGACAAGGCCGGCAAGACCAACGTCTTCGCCGACAATTCGATGGAGCTCGGCCTGTCGGCCAAGGGCAGGAATTTCCTCGGCGGCATCATGAAACATGCCTCCGCACTGGCCGCGATCACCAACCCGACGGTGAATTCCTACAAGCGCATCAACGCGCCGCGCACCATTTCGGGCGCGACCTGGGCACCGAACACGGTGACCTGGACCGGCAACAACCGCACCCACATGGTGCGGGTGCCCGGCCCCGGCCGCTTCGAGCTGCGGCTGCCGGATGGCGCCGCCAATCCCTATCTCCTGCAAGCGGTCATCATCGCCGCCGGCCTCGACGGCATTCGCTCGAAGGCCGATCCTGGCAAGCGCTACGACATCGACATGTACCAGCATGGCCATACGGTAAAGGGCGCGCCAAAACTGCC
Source organism: Mesorhizobium sp. M7A.F.Ca.CA.002.15.2.1 (assembly GCF_003998715.1). NCBI lineage: Bacteria > Pseudomonadati > Pseudomonadota > Alphaproteobacteria > Hyphomicrobiales > Phyllobacteriaceae > Mesorhizobium > Mesorhizobium sp. M7A.F.Ca.CA.002.15.2.1. The sequence goes on along the minus strand of NZ_RZPI01000020.1, from coordinate 10,025 downwards.
GCTCAACCTGCTCGACGCCTTGCGCGAGTTCGACAAGGACAAATCGCTCAAGGCGGCGCTGGGTGAGGATTTCTCGTCGGCCTACCTAAAGCTGAAGCACCAGGAATGGAATTCCTATGCTTCGCACTTCACGCAATGGGAGCGCGACCACACGCTGGATATTTGACCACCAGCGCGACGCGAGCGACCTCGGAATGAACTGATGAAATATTCGATCTTCTCGCTCGCTCGTGCCGCCCTGTCCGGCCACAAGAACTGGCAGCGCACCTGGCGCGACGCCACGCCGAAGGATCGCTACGACGTGGTGATCATCGGCGGCGGCGGGCACGGGCTGGCCACCGCCTGGTTCCTCGCCAGCGAGTACGGCATCAAGAATGTCGCCGTGCTCGAAAAAGGCTGGATCGGCTCCGGCAATGCCGGCCGCAACACCACCATCATCCGCTCCAATTACGGTCTGCCCGGCAACACCGGCTTCTACGAATTGTCGATGAAGCTGTGGGAGCGGATGGAGCAGGACCTCAACTACAATGCGATGGTCAGCCAGCGCGGCGTCATCAACCTCTACCATTCCGATGCGCAGCGCGACGCCTATGCGCGGCGCGGCAACACTATGCGCATCAACGGCATCGACGCCGAACTGCTCGACCTCGCTGCCGTCAGGAAGATGATCCCGTTCCTGAACTTCGACAATGCGCGCTTTCCCGTGCAAGGCGGGCTGTTGCAGCGGCGCGGCGGCACGGCGCGGCACGATGCGGTGGTCTGGGGCTATGCGCATGCGGCGAGCGAACTCGGCGTCGACATCATCCAGAATTGCGAAGTCACCGGTTTTGTCAGGGACGCCAATGGCAAGGTGACCGGCGTCGAGACGTCGCGCGGCAAGATCGGCGCCGGAAAGGTTGGCATGGCGGTCGCCGGCTCCTCGTCGCGCGTCGCAGCAATGGCCGGTCTGCGCCTGCCGATCGAGAGCCACGTGCTGCAGGCCTTCGTCTCCGAGGCGATCAAGCCGCTCATCCCGGGCGTCATGACCTTCGGCGCCGGCCATTTCTACGTCAGCCAGTCCGACAAGGGCGGCCTCGTCTTCGGCGGCGATATAGACGGCTACAATTCCTACGCCCAGCGCGGCAACATGCCTGTGATGGAAGACGTCTGCGAGGGCGGCATGGCGCTGATGCCGATGATCGGCCGCGTGCGCCTGCTGCGCCAGTGGGGCGGCATCATGGACATGTCGATGGATGGTTCACCGATCATCGACAAGACGCCCGTCGACGGGCTCTATCTCAACGCGGGCTGGTGCTATGGCGGCTTCAAGGCGACGCCAGGGTCCGGTTTTGTCTTTGCGCACCTCCTGGCTCGCGACGAGTCGCATGAAGAAGCGGCACGGTTCCGCCTAGACCGGTTCCGAACTGGCGCCATGATCGACGAAAAGGGCCAGGGCGCCCAACCGAACCTGCATTGAAGGCGGTTTAGAAGAAATGCGCATTGCCTGTCCTTTCTGCGGTGAACGCGAACTCGGCGAGTTCACCTATCTCGGCGACGCCAAGCCGGTGCGGCCCGAGGCCGGCGCCTCGGAAGACGAGGTCTTCGACTATGTCTATCTGCGCGACAATGTCGCCGGCGCGACCAGCGAATATTGGTACCATGGCGGTGGTTGCCGGGCTTGGCTGAAGGTCACCCGCAACACGCTGACGCACGAGATTTCCTCCATCGAACCGGCGGCTGGTGCCGGCGCTGCGAAGGTTGGTGCGTGATGGCCGGCGCGCAGACACACCGGCTCGGCAATCGCGGGCTTGTCGACCGCTCGGCACCGCTGAACTTCCGTTTCGACGGCAAGGCTTTCTCCGGCTTCCAGGGCGACACGCTCGCCTCGGCGCTGATCGCCAACGGCGTCAAGCTGGTCGGCCGCTCATTCAAATACCATCGCCCGCGCGGCATCCTGACTGCGGGCTCGGAAGAACCCAATGCGCTGGTTGAGCTGCGCACCGGGGCACGGCGCGAGCCGAACACCAAGGCGACGACGGCCGAACTCTATGACGGGCTCGAGGCCGCCAGCCAGAACCGTTGGCCGTCGCTGCGCCACGACGTGATGTCGGTCAACCAGCTGTTCGCGCCGATCTTCGTTGCCGGCTTCTACTACAAGACATTCATGTGGCCGGCGAAGTTCTGGGAAGCGATCTATGAGCCGGCGATCCGCCGCGCCGCAGGCCTTGGCCGTGCCGCCGGCCTTGCCGATCCCGACCACTACGACAAGGCATGGGCGCATTGCGACGTGCTGATCGCCGGCTCCGGCCCGGCTGGTCTGGCCGCGGCGTTGGCAGCCGGCCGCGCAGGCGCCCGCGTCATCCTGTGCGAGGAGGATTTTGTCCTCGGCGGCCGTCTGCTGTCGGATGGCGGAATGATCGACGGCGAACCTGCGGCCGAGTGGATTTCGCGGACGCTGGCTGAACTGGCTGGTATGCCCGACGTCCGCGTCATGACCCGCACGACGCTGTTCGGCGTCTACGATGGCGGCACCTATGGCGCCATTGAGCGGGTCAACGACCATTTGCCCTCGCCGCCCGAGCACCAGGTGCGCCAGCGCCTGTGGCGGATCGTGGCGAAGCGCTGCGTCGTGGCAGCCGGCGCCATCGAACGGCCGATCGTCTTTGCCGGCAACGACACGCCCGGCGTGATGATGGCCTCCGCCATGCGCACCTATGTCGCGCGCTACGCCGCTACACCGGCAAAGCGGATCGCACTTTTCACCAACAATGAGGACGGCTGGCGCACCGTCGAGACGGCGCTCGGTGCCGGCCTGCAGATAGCGGCGGTCATCGATGCACGGCCCGAAATATCGCCGGCGCATCGTTCGCTGGCCTCGAAGGGCGGCTTCCCGGTGCTGCACGGTTCCGTCAGTGGCATCGACGGCGGCAAGGATGGCGTCAGGAAAATCGCGGTGTCGCTGACCGGCGGCGCGCGCGCCGAGGTCGAAGCGGACGGGCTCGCCGTTTCCGGCGGCTGGAACCCGGCGGTCGGGCTGACCTCCTATCATCGCGGCCGGCCGAAATGGCGCAGCGACATCTCCGCCTTCGTGCCCGACGGCGCGCCTCCAGGCATGGTCGCCGCGGGTGCCGCCAATGGCGATTTCGGGCTCGGCGCCTGCCTGAGCCAGGGATTTGCCGCTGGCGCGGCAGCGGCCCGTGACACGGGGCACAATGGTACGGCGGGCGCCGCGCCTGCCGCCGATGACGAGGCTTTTTCGCTGACGCCGCTCTGGCATGTCGCCGGCAAGGGCAAAGCCTTTGTCGACCAGCAACACGACGTCACCGCGTCCGACATCGAGCTGGCGCAGCGCGAGGGTTTTGAATCGGTCGAGCATCTGAAGCGCTACACCACGCTCGGCATGGCGACCGACCAGGGCAAGACCTCGAATGTCGCCGGCCTCGCCATCATGGCTGCGGTCAGCGGCCGTTCGATCCCCGAGACCGGGACAACGATCTACCGGCCGCCTTACGTGCCCGTCGCCATCGGCGCCTTCGCCGGCCATCACCGCGACGAGACTTTCCATGCGACGCGGCTGACGCCGTCGCATCACTGGGCCGTGGAACAAGGTGCTGTCTTCGTCGACACCGGCCTGTGGAAGCGGGCGCAGTGGTACCCCCGCGCGGGCGAGAAGGACTGGCTGGAATCGGTGACGCGCGAGGTCAAGGCGGTGCGCTCAGGCGTCGGATTCTGCGATGTCTCGACGCTCGGCAAGATCGACGTGCACGGTCCGGATGCCGGCGCCTTCCTCGACCGCGTCTACATCAACACCTTCTCCAGTCTTGCAGTGGGCAAGGCGCGCTACGGTCTGATGCTGCGCGAGGACGGCATCGTCTATGACGACGGCACCACGTCGCGGCTGGCCGAAGACCACTATTTTCTCACCACCACCACGGCCAAGGCCGGTCTGGTGATGCAGCATCTCGAATTCTGCCGCCAGGTGCTGTTCCCGGAGCTCGACGTGCAGCTCACTTCCGTCTCCGACCAGTGGGCGCAGTTCTCGATCGCCGGACCGAGCGCGCGGGAGTTGCTGAAACAGATCGTTGATGAGTCCGAGGACCTTTCCAACGAAGGCTTTCCGTTCATGGGCGCGCGCGAAGTGACGTTGCGCGGCGGCCTCAAGGCGCGGCTGTTCCGCATCTCGTTCTCCGGCGAAATGGCCTTCGAGATCTCGGTACCGGCACGCTTCGGTGATGCGATGGCACGCAATCTGATGCTGGCCGGCGCGCCATTCGGCGTGACGCCTTACGGCACCGAGGCGCTCGGCGTCATGCGCGTCGAAAAGGGCCACATCGCCGGACCGGAACTGAGCGGCACGACGACAGCGGCCGATCTTGGTCTGGGCAAGATGATGTCGACCAAGAAAGACTATATCGGCCGCGTCATGGCCGGACGCGAGGCGCTGGTAGCCCCAGATCGCCAGGTCGTCGTCGGCATCAAGCCGACGGACGAGACACGCCGGTTGCGCTCCGGCGCACACATCATCCCGAAGGGGCAGACGCCCGGCCCCGGCAACGACCAGGGCTATGTCACCTCGGTCTGCTTCTCGCCGACGTTGGATCAGTGGATCGGGCTCGCGCTTGTCGAACGCGGCCGCGAACGCATCGGCGAGATCGTGCACGCGCATGATCCATTGCGCGGCGAAGACTATGACGTCGAACTCTGCAATCCCGTCTTCTACGACCCGGATGGAGGGCGCCAGCGTGGTTGAGTTTTCCTGGGTTTCTCGCAGCCCACTCGAGCATGCGCTTGTCACCGGTACAGATGGCGCACGCGGTATCGAGGCCGGCATTTCGCTGACCGAGATCCGCAATTTTGATCTGATCCAGGGGATGGCGCGGCGCGGCCAGGCGGCCGAGCTGGGACAAGCCGCCAAGGCTCGGTTTGGTGTTGCTGTCCCTGATGCGCCGAAGGCGGTGCGGACTTCGGACGCAACGCTGATCTGGTCGGGACCGGACCAGTTCTTCGTGCTGTCGAAGGGCGGCAAGCACACGATGCAGACGCTGGAGCCCGCATTGTCCGGCTCGCTGTCGGACCAGTCGCATGCGCGGGTTCTGGTCAGCATCTCCGGCGCCAAGGCGCGGACAATGCTGGCGAAACTGTCGTCGATCGATTTGCATCCCGATTCGTTTCCGGTTGGCGCCGCCGCCGCGACGTCGATGGATCACACCAGCGTCACGCTCTGGCGCGACAGTGATCGGACGGATGGGCAGGCGGTGTTCAACGTTCTGATGTTTGCGACGTTTGCCGAGAGCCTTTGGCATACGATGCTGGATTCGGGCGCGGAGTACGGCGTCGACATCAACCATACAGAGAGACTGGCTTAGCCTTGGCTAGTCTTCCCTTCTCCCACAACAAGGGGAGAAGGCAAAGCGCGCCACCTCCGCCTTGCCAAACCCAACCGCACTGCTATTCTTGCTGCTAAAATAATTTCACGCACAGGCAAACTTGTTTCTCGAACCGCAAGGCTGAGATGAGCCAGTCGCCCTACCCCGCAATTGCTGCCGGACCGCCCAAGCCTAGCCTCATCCTGAGGCCGGGCCAGATCGCGCTGCCGCCGGGCATGGAGCGTTATACGATCCAGGGCAACGGCGCGGTGCTGATCGACATCGAGGCCGGCGACGCGATCACCGTGCGCAATGTCGAAGGCGGCCAGGCCTGCGAACTTCTGGCCTGGGACAGGACCGGCGCGACCGATCCCGGCATTTTTGGTGAAGCATCGAACAGCAACGCTGCCGGCATCAAAGCGCTGCTCATAGAGGGCGACGACAGTCTCGCATCCCTGCGGAGCGGGCTCGCCCGCCGGCAGGTGCAGCTTGACCACGCCAGGGCGGTGCGGGTGTTCGGCGTCACGACACCGGCCGGCACCGAGCAGGCTTTCACCGTCGCACGCGATGGTGCGGTGCTGATTGCCGCCCCCGGCGGGCCGATGCTGGTCGATGGTCATGACACGGCGACACCGCTGACCGTCTTCGTTCGCCGCGCCACGATCCGCCCGGCGGCGAAATCGGTATTGGCTGATCCGCTTGCCGACCCGGTGCTCGATTTGCGCGTCCATTCGGCGACCGCGGAGGCCTATTTCGTTGGGGCTGGCGACTATCTGCAGATCATCGATGTCGACGGGCGCCAATGCACCGATTTCCAGTGCTTTTCGGCGCGCAAGCTGGACAGGGGACTGGATCATCCGCTCGACGTGACGACGACGCGCACGCTCATGGGTGCGAGCTACCCGATGCCCGGCCTGCATTCCAAATACTATGACCAGGACATGGAGCCGCTGGTCGAGGTGGTGCAGGACACATGCGGCCGGCACGACGCCTTCGCGCTCGCCTGCGCCGCCAAATATTACGACGACATCGGCTATCCCGGACACACCAACTGTTCGGAGAATTTCAACGGCGCTCTGGCCGGCAAGGGCGTCAATCCCCGCGCGGGCTGGATGGCGATCAACTTCTTCTTCAACACGGCGATCGACGCGCATGGCGTCATGGTGTCCGACGAGCCGTGGTCGCGGGCGGGCGACTATGTGCTGCTCAGGGCGCTCACCGACATCGTTTGCGTTTCCTCCGCCTGCCCCGACGACACGACGCCGGCCAATGGCTGGAACCCGACCGACATCCATGTGCGGACCTATTCCGGCCAGCACAAATTCTCGCGAGCGATCGCCAGACGCATGACGCCCGATTCGGAACCGAAAATGACCCGCGAGACCGCTTTTCATTCGAGCTTTGCCAAGCACACCCGCAACTTTCAGGAGTACAAGGGCTATTGGCTCGCCAATTCCTTCGCCAAGGACGGGCCGATCGCCGAATACTGGGCCTGCCGCCAAGACGCGGTGATCATGGACCTGTCGCCGCTGCGCAAGTTCGAGGTCACCGGCCCGGATTCCGAAGCGCTGCTGCAATACACGCTGACCCGCGACGTCAAGAAGCTTGGCGTTGGCCAGGTGGTCTATTCGGCCATGTGCTACGAGCATGGCGGCATGATTGATGACGGCACCCTGCTGCGGCTGGGCAAGGACAATTTCCGCTGGGTCGGCGGCGACGATCTGTCTGGCGAGTGGCTGCGCGAGACGGCGACAAAACTCGGCCTCAATGTCCTTGTGCGTTCCTCCACCGACCAGATGCACAATGTCGCCGTGCAGGGACCGAAGAGCCGCGACATCCTCAGGGAGGTGATCTGGACCTCGCCGCTGCAGCCGTCGATCGACGAACTCGAATGGTTCCGCTTCGCCGTCGCCCGCATTGGTGGCGGCAACGGCATTCCGGTCGTCGTCTCGCGCACCGGCTATACCGGCGAGCTCGGCTACGAGATCTGGTGCCATCCGCGCGACGCCGAAAAAGTCTTCGACGCCATCTGGGAAGCCGGCCAGCCTCACGGGCTGAAGCCGATGGGACTGCAGGCGCTGGACATGGTGCGCATCGAGGCCGGGTTGATCTTCGCCGGATACGAATTTTCCGACCAGACCGATCCGTTCGAGGCCGGCATCGGCTTCACCGTGCCGCTGAAGAGCAAGACCGACGATTTCGTCGGCCGCGAGGCGCTGATCCGCCGCAAGGAGCACCCGCAGACGAAGCTGGTCGGTCTCGACATCGACGCCAATGTCGACGTCGGCCATGGCGATTGCGTGCATGTCGGCCGTGCCCAGATCGGCGTGGTCACGTCAGGCATGCGCTCGCCGGTGCTGAACAAGACCATCGCGCTGGCCAGGCTCGATGTCACCCATTCGGCTGTCGGTACCGAGGTCGAGATCGGCAAGCTCGACGGCCATGCCAAGCGGCTGCCGGCGCGAGTCGTCGCCTTCGCCCACTACGATCCGCAAAAGACCAAACCGCGTTCCTGACGGCCCTTCCCTCCCAAGACAGTGAGGCCGTGCTGCAGTTCGTGATAGGAATTTTTTCTTGACCTGCTGAGGGCAGCTATGCTACATATTCGTCCATGGTGCTGATTTGCGCCGCGACCCGCCTCCGGCGGGTTTTCGCTTCCTGACCCTTGGTCCTTTTCCGAACAATCCCACCGCGGCAGTGTGAAGCCGACATGTTTCGCAAGCGTGATGTGCACGGCGCGACAAATCGCTTGACCTGAAAGCGCGCCGGATCAATCTTCACTGTTAAGAAAAAAATGCGACTGAGTGGAAACACCGACAGCCGCCCAAAGCATGCGTCGATGATGAAGCCTCGCGAAGTCGCGGCCGTCACGAACGGGGAACATCAAAATGGGGAACAAAGACATATGAGCACGATAACGACTGTCCTGGAGCCGCTTGCCGAAGGCAAGTTGCACCGAAATATCGACTGGCGCGGCGCCTTCTGGGTGGCGAGCGGCGTGCCGGCCCTGGTCCTGTTCTCGATCGGCGGCATTGCCGGCACGACCGGCACGCTGGCCTTCGCGATCTGGATCTTCTCCATGATCATGGGCTTCCTGCAATCCTTCACCTATGCCGAAATCGCCGGCCTGTTTCCGAACAAGTCGGGCGGCGCGTCGATCTACGGCGCCACCGCCTGGCTGCGCTATTCCAAGTTCATCGCGCCGCTGTCTGTCTGGTGCAACTGGTTCGCCTGGTCGCCGGTGCTGTCGCTCGGCTGCTCGATCGCCGCCGCCTACATCCTCAACGCGCTGGCGCCAGTGCCGCTGTTCACCGAAACCTCACCCGATGTCGTCGCCTATATCGCCGCGCATGCCGGGACGAGTGCCGCCGACGCCATCACAGCGGTGACCGCGGCGGCGACGCCGGCAATCCGCAACTGGACGCTTTACAGCCACACGCTGGGACCGGTCTCGTTCACCTTCAACGCGACCTTCTTTATCGGCGCAGTGCTGATGCTGATCATCTTTGCGATCCAGCATCGCGGCATTCTCGGCACCGCCAATGTGCAGAAATATATCGGCCTCTTGGTCATCGTCCCGATGCTGATCGTCGGCGTGGTGCCGATCGTCACCGGCCAGATCAACTGGGCGAATTTTTCGCCGCTGGTGCCGCTGGCCGCAGCCTACGCGCCCGAGCCCGGTGCCTGGAACATCGCCGGCTGGACGCTGGTGCTTGGTGGTATGTTCATCGCCGCCTGGTCGACCTACGGCTTCGAGACCGCCGTCTGCTACACATCCGAGTTCAAGAACCCCGGCACCGACACGTTCAAGGCGATTTTCTATTCCGGCCTTCTGTGCATGCTGCTGTTCATCCTGGTGCCGTTCACCTTCCAGGGCGTGCTTGGCCTCAACGGTATGCTGGCGACGCCGATCGTCGACGGCTCCGGGGTCGCCGACGCGCTGGCCGGCATGGTCGGCGGCGGCGCGCTAGTCCACAGCCTGTTGGTGATGCTGATGATCCTGGCGCTGGTGCTGTGCATCATGACGGCCATGGCCGGCTCTTCGCGTACGCTCTACCAGGGCTCGGTCGACGGCTGGCTGCCGCGCTATCTCAGCCATGTCAACGAACATGGTGCGCCGACACGGGCAATGTGGACCGATCTCGTCTTCAACCTGATCGTGCTGGCCATCGCCTCGGCCGACGCGACGAGCTTCTTCTTCATCCTCGCCGTGTCGAATTGCGGTTACATCATCTTCAACTTCCTCAACCTCAACGCCGGCTGGATCCACCGCATCGACAACGGCCATATCGCACGGCCCTGGAAGGCGCCGAGCTGGCTGCTCGGGATCGGGGCGATCTTCGCCTATGTCAACGCGATCTTCATGGGCGCCGGTGCCAAGGTATGGAACCCGATGGCGCTGTGGGCCGGCCTGATCACGGCAGCGCTGATCATCCCGGTGTTCTGCTTCCGACACTACATTCAGGACAAGGGCAAGTTCCCCGACCACATGCTGGCCGATCTCGGCATGACGGGGGCCGACCTCTCGGTCAAAAAGGCGGGCATGCTGCCCTATCTGACGCTGGTCGCCGGCGTGGTGGTGATGCTGCTCGCCAACTGGTTCTTCGTCATCTGACCTCATAAAAATAAAAAGGATCGGGCGCGCTTCGGCGCGCCCGATCCTTTTCGACTGGCGTGATC
>NZ_RZPI01000209.1:0-8137 GCF_003998715.1 Mesorhizobium sp. M7A.F.Ca.CA.002.15.2.1 | reverse complement strand
CGACCGGTCCCTTGATGCCGAGCAGGTCGAAAAGATCGTTCATCATGGCCTCCAGCCGCAAAATTTCTGACCCTTTTCGTTGTGAGCCAGGATCGCCGCCACCGACGCGTCGGAAAGGGCCGCCGCCTCTGCCCTTGTCGGCCGGATGGGATGCCCGGCCGCGCAGAACGATCCGCCTGATGTGGTGCAGCCGGCCAGCAGGAGCGAGAGCGCTATGATTTTGACCATCTGGCCAGCCTCCCTCTGTTGTCGTCCGGCGCCCGGCCGGCGACGGCATCGTCGATCTCCTGGGCTTCGGTGCGCGCCGCGGCGTCGGCGGCATCCTGCCTGGCCTTCTGGTTGGCCTTGCCCTTGGCGTAGGCCGTCCAGACACCGGCGAGCGCGGCGCCCATTGCCAGAAGATACGGCCAGGCCTGGCCAAGCAGCGCGAAAGCGAGTGTTCCCATCTCATGTCTCCTTGGCCGGCGCGACCATGCCGCGCGGCCCGTCACGCACCGCGTTGATGATGATCTTGGCAAGGGCAATGGCGCCGCTGATCTGAAGGGCGGTGCGGTCGCTCACGCCGAGCAGCGTCCAGTCAAAGCCGGCGAGCGCGCCGCCGCAGATGATGGCGATCAGCGTGTTGAGGAGATTGTGCAGCGCATTGGTGTTGAACCATGTCATCGAAACAGGCTTCCGAAAAAATCGGCGATCTGATGCCGGACGGCCGCGAGCGCTCCGGCCATGAGAACGAGGAGGCCGGCCACGGCAGCCGTCTTGCCGCCGGGCGTCGGCTGCTCGAGACGAACCGACGGCGCCCCATTGGCCGATGTTTCGACCCTGGGCGGCGCCGCCGCGGTCACCGGTGCGGCGGGGCGCTGCGCCGACATCAGCAGGGCCTGAACCCGCACCGACCTGACCCGATCCGACCAGCCGCGCCCGAATGTTGCCCATGTCGGCAACCGCTTCAGGAACGCCAGCCGCGCATCGCAAAGTGCATCGATGGTCACACCGGCCGGCTTTGCCTTGGCCGCCGCGACGGTGACCGGTCCGATCCGGCCGTCCTGCGCAACGCCGACGGCCGCCTGCAGATATTTGGCCGCCCGGCCAGGCCCGCTGTTGACGGCGAAATCGAATACCGCGTGATCGACGCCATCGGGCAACTCGGCGCCGAGCACAGCGTCCCAGTAGAAGCGGCGATAGACGGTGGCGACCTGCGCGTCGCTGATCGCGCGCAGATCCGCCTTTGTCGCGCCCGCCTTCACATAGCGGCGGAAGCTGGCAAGCGTCACGCCCTTCATGGTGGCGCCGCCAGGATCGGCCAGATGGTCCGACCACCCGCCTTCCGATTTGAGAACAAGCGCAAGCGCCCGCGCGAAGTTGCGGTCCATGGTGTTTCCTTTCCGCCCTTCCGGGCAGTTGTTCAGTTTTTGATTTTTGGTATGTTCGCCGGGTGGAGGTTAGGCTTGGCGCGGGCGATTATGATTCTGGATATCATTCGCCAAGTTGGCAGATACAGACTTAAAATTCTGAGTATCGGCAAGAGAATCGTGCGCTCGGTAAGTCATTGACGCACCTAGGACGCGCAAAAGCACATATGCCTGACATAAGACATTTAGTTTTAGGAGTCCTCATCGGCGCCTTCTCTATCGCGTGGGTAGTTATTGCCACGATAGGGGTGCGGCGAGAGACGCGAGCGTACAACAAAAGCCTGAGAGACATCGATGAGAAGCTCCGTCAGGATAAAGATCAATGAATGAGTCTTCGGCGCGTTGACGCTGCGGAAATGATCAACAGGACTTCAGTCGAAGCGCCGCGACAACTCGTGCTGGATACAAGTAACTGAGGTCGGAGTTCGAAAATTCAGTTTCAGCTAGTTCTTTTTGAAGACGAACAGCTTTGTGTGAAACGATACTGGACTGATCACTAAGTCGATCGCGCGTCGTAAGGTCACCATCGGTCGCGACCGGCTCTCATACAATGGTTCAAGCAGGCGCTTGAACAGATTGCTTTCCCGCATCAACCCCAGATATCCGCCCCTGGACCGACTTTCCAAAAGCCGGAACCCCATCCCGCTGATCGTTCTAATTGTGTCGTTCGGGGTGAAGGCAAATTGGTAAAATCGAGCCATGTCCGCGGCACTCACATCTTCGTATCGACCGAGCCGCATCTTTAGACGCCTCAATGGCGACACGCTGGGGACAGTTAGGAAAAGGAGTCCGCCAGGTTTCAGCACTCGGCGTACCTCCTCGATGATCGATGCGTAACCATCCTTGAAATGTTCGATCACCCCTAAGGACCACACCCCTTCGAAAAAGGCATCCTCGAATGGCATTTCTCGCACGTCGCCGAGAACGATATTAAGTTCGGGGGCGTGCTTCTTGATTCTAGCGATGGTTACGGGGGCAAAGTCTAGTCCGTATGCCTCGAACCCGGCGTGATGGAGCCCAAAGACTGTGTTTGCCACACCGCAGCCTGCATCAATCACTCGATCAGGCGGGCTTAAATACTTTCGGGTAACATGCTGGACAAAGACGCTCTTTTTCCGAATGTCCGTTGCTGTTAGGGATTGCGCCCAACGATCGTCCCAGAATCCTTCGTCGGCTGGTTGGTCGATGAATACAAGACGATCATGCTGCCGATCGAGATATACCTGCTCCACCATTCATTTGCCTCCCCCAAGGCGCCGCTCAACGTCAGTTCATTTGCCGTAGTCTCGACCCACAATCGGAACAGCCGGAATGCTGGTATGGAAGCGCCCGAAGAGCAGTACCCACACCAAGACCTGAATCGTCACGAAACCGACGAATGGCTGCCGTGCCTGCGCAAGAACATTCTCCAAGGCATTCCGGTGCGCATAGACCCCAATCACGCTGCCGAGGATGATCCAGAAGAAGAACCACATACCCTTACTTTTGAGCGAAGCATGATGCAACGCCACCAACGCTCCGCCATAGATCAACCCAAATACGATCACAACGGGAATACCGCCAATCGCCCACGCCTGCCCCCAGAATGTACCAGCCAAGCCGTACAACGCCTGTGAAAATATCTGGGTCTGGAGCACCGTGTTGAACCCAGTGCTGTCGAAGCCGAAGGCCGACGGCTGAATTAGCAGTTGCGCCAAGGTATCGCGAACCGTGTTCCACCATGGATAGGTCGTGCTACTCCTAATCAGCCCTTCGATGTTTTCATGAGTGCCGAAGGCTTCCCAGGAGGCCACCATAGCCATCGGATCAGAACCGCCTGTCAGCATCCTGCCAAACGGCAGGTCGCGTTTGTAGGCCAGATAGAAGGGCTTCATAAAGAAGATGATCGCAAGCGTCGCCAGCCCGATCGCCCATGCCTTCCAATGCAGGGCCGCCTTCGTTATCGGCCACTCCCACAATAACACGATGGCAAACGCCATTGCCAAGATCACCGGGACCGTCCGATCACCCGCGATCGCATTAAGTGCGACCATTAACGCAAAGATGGCTTGATAAATACGAGCGCCGCGACCCCATGGCCTATCGAAATAGATTGATGCCAGAAGACCGATGCCGCTGACCCAACGCCACACGATGGAAATGAGCCCACCGACGGCGTCATAGATGTCGGCACGCTCCATCGCGTACCACTCAAGTCCAGCCCTGTTTGCCATCCATGCATAGCAGGCTAAAGAAATGATCAGCGCGCACCGAATGAACCAGATGACCCGCATCGGGTGCAGTTGGTAACAAGGGGGACGCCTGCCGCCCACAGACGAAGGCATCAGCAGCAGCGCCAACCCGAACCCTAGCCAAGCAGCGACCATCACCAGAATTGCTTCCGACGACGCCGGCTCAAGATATGGCACCAATCCTTTCGCGCTCACAGGCCGCGTGAAGCCAATCAGCGCGGGCACCGAATAAGCAAGAAGGCCGATATAGCCAATCGCTACAACAGAAACCCGATTGTGGCGGGCCACAAGTATAAAGGTGGTCACGGCCACCATTGACCACAGAGCGAGGACCATATCTTTCGTTCGACTATTTGGATCAAAAAAGCAACCTAGGCGATTCGGTCATTCACAACGACAAAGTCACAACTCGAAATCGCCCGCCCAACCGACTGTCGCGCTGACCACCCATGAGCCCGTTGCGTATGCCTCCAGGGTTACACGCTCGCCGGGATCGAGAATGAGATATTTGCCTGCACCGCCGCCCTTGATCGTGTCCGTCCCGTTGGGCTCGATGTTCATGACATGGGTTGCGTGTACCCCGGCAAAGCCGATCCGAAGGCCAGGCACGGCAGGCGGCAGCGTATGTGTGCACGTCGCGCCGGCGCTGTTGTTGTGGCAGAGTGCCCGGTTGTGAAGCCCGGACAGCGTTGTGTTAACGCTCAGATTGATCGGCACACTCGACGTCCCCTGCAGGCCGGGATTGTTGCCGCCAATAAACCTGGTCACGGTGCCGGCCGTGATGGAACTGCCGGTGCCATCGCCAACCCATTCCGTCATGTCAAAGCCATCGACCAGCATTTCGTCTATCGCGCCGCCGGTGGTTACCCGAAAGGCAACGCCAATGGAGGTCGGGTTCTTCAGGGCGATGTCCCTGAGACTGGCTTTGCGCAGCCGTTGGCCCACCGAAAGATTGAACCGGACGCCATGCGACTGGGTGTTTCCCCTGATGCCAGAAAGGCTAAGGCTCGCCGGTGTCACTACGTTCGCAACGACAATGGCGTCGGTCGAGCAGTTCATCAACGTGCCCGGGCCGATCGCAAGTGGCGTCTGGTAGGGCGCGGCGATTACGGCTGTGGCACCTGACGTTCCGCCCGTGATAGTCTCGCCAGCCCGAAAGATGCCGGCCGAACCGCGCACATAGATGCGCTGGGTCGCGCTGTTTGCCGTTTTGGCAATCGCAGAGGTGCCTCCAGTGATTGTTTCAGCGGCCTGAAACGTTCCGCTTATCGGCAAGACCCTCAGCACGTTGGCAAAGAAGTCGACCAAGATGCCCGTCGCGCCGGATGAACCGCCTGTCACCGTCTCACCGAGTTCATAGTCGAGGGTTGAACCGGTAATGACGATTTCAAAATGTTGGAACCGCAGGGTTCCGGTCGAGCCAGAGGTGCCGCCGCTGACCGTTTCGCTAATCGCAAACGATCCAACTTGCGAGCTGAGGGCGAACTGATATTCGCCGTTTGGTTCCAATTGCAGGGCTGTGTTGTAGCGATCGATGTACCAGTTATCGAGCCGGCCCGACTGAATCTGAACGCCGAAGACGTTACCGGCAGAACTACCGGAGAGCCGGTTGCCGATTGCCTTGACATTCGAAATGACGATCTCGCTGTTGGCGTCAGTCGCAGCTACGCCAATCAGACAGTCATTCGCCACCACGTTAGTTATGATCCCTCGCGGATCTCGCGCACCGGTCATCTCCACCCAGACACCGGCGGAGGGGCTGTCGAGATGTGCATCGGCGAAAACCCCGTCGACCAACACGTCGGTGGTGTTTAGATTCCCCGTATAGGTCAACACGACACCGTCGCGTTTGCACTTCGCCGACCGGATGTTGCGCACGATCGGCTTGCGGACGCCGGCCACGTAAACCGTGTCGCCAAACTCGCCGCCGGTTGGCGTGACGATGTTATAGCCGTCAATGTCCTCAATCGTCGGGCTGTCGACACAGAGCGCCATCACACCGGCAAGGCCGAGATTGCGGACTTTCACGCCGCGGATTGTCGGCCGCTTCCGGCGTGCACCAGTGGAGAGGCCGACGCGAATACCGATAGAAGCCTGGTAGCCGGCATGTGATCCACCATCAATCGTGAGGTCCCCGTCTATCAGGACGTCATCGGCAGCGATATCGATGACGGGATGGTGGCCGGTAACGGCACCGACTGGCGCGCGCAGGATCAGGGCAGAGCCGCCCAGGCATTCGACGCGCTTCTTCGCTGTCGAGATCGTATGGTTGCCGTCGGTCTGGTAGGAGCCGTCAATCAGCACATGCGGATAGCTGCCCGCGAGCAGTGCACTGATAGCAGCCGTGGCATTTGTACCGTTACCACGCGCCCCGAGCATTGATGCCGTCACCGGGGTCGAGGCGAGCGTATAGCCTGTCTTCGTCATGCCATCGCTCAGCATGATCACCAAATCCCCGACATTCGTTCCATTCTTGCGGTACACAGCGCCACTGCCTGCCACCTGAGAGCTGTCGTAGAAGGCGGTGCGGATGTATGTGGGTGCTATCGGTGGGGAAAATGCCTCCGCCGTCGCCTTGGTCGCGAATTGCGGATCGAGCACGGTTGTCATGGCGCCCGTCGCTACGTCCGCAGCGGCCTGGGCCTGGTCGATGATGCCTTGCGCGGCTGCCTGGATATCCCCGACTGTGTCGTCGGACTGGTAGAACGACAGCACAATGTCGTCGGTGCCGATCACAGGGTTCAGCGTCTGGAAGGCGAAGCTGCACTCACCCCGTCAACCACTTTCTGAGAAAAAATTCCTAGTCTGGTCGAAACTCCCGCGCTGAGCGACGCTGGCAAAGCGCGTAAAACCCTGCTTTTGCCGGCGGCTGGTCATAAGCCGGCAGGTGTGAAATCATTCGTCGAAGCTCATGGAATGATTCCCGTCGCACGGCCTTGTGGGAGAGGACGATGGACAGACCAGCCATGGCATCCGTGTTCAGGATGCGGCATGCACCAGCCACGGTTTCCGGCGTGTGCAGCACCGGCCAGGGTCAGGCCGATCCAGTCATCCGCGTGCGTTCGCTGGGCGAAGCCATCCGTTTCGTCGCCAACGCCTACCCCCAATACGACGTCGGCGCCGTCGCCATCAGCTGTGGGGATGTTTCGATCGGCAGCCTCGGCAACCTGGAGGTCAAGGCGCTGTGGCGCGAATATGGCGAACGGCTGACGCAGGAATAGGCGTTCGCCCGCAGCCTTTCTGGAGCGGAAATGCCGCTCGTGCGTTTCAACCCCAGCCACGGGAGCAATCGCCATGAATGTCGCCAACCTGCAACTCGAAGGCCTGTTGATGGCCGTCGCCTCGATCAATCGTCTCCTGGTTCAAAAGGGGGTGCTGACGGCGGAGGAAATCGACCTGGCCCTGCGCAAGACCGAGGCCGGCGAAACCAACGAGGAACGATCCGAAGGCATGTCCGCATCCAGCCGCGACGCCGTCAACTTTCCGATCCGGCTGCTGGAACTCGCCAACCAGTGCCAGCCGGAGGCGGAGCTGCCGTCCTTCTCAAAGCTGGCCCGCATGGTCGGCAAGATAAAGGAACCCTACAACGACCAGCTGTGAACGGTGCCGGCGGGCCGGCATGCGTCCGCGGTGGCCCACTGCCCTCGCCTCAAGCCCTGCCCGGCCATCCCAAATTGAGCGAAAGCACCTTGCCCGGTCCATGCACCGCCGCAAACAGCAGTCCGGCCAGGAACGAAAAATGGTCGATGAAGAAGCCGAACTCGGCCTGGTTGCCGGCCCAGTGGCTGGGTCCGTGGAAGGCAAGGGCCAGGAACAGCACATAGGCGGCGGCGACAAGGGCCGCCTGCGTGAAGAAGGCGCCGGTCAGGAAGCACAGCACCAGCGCGACTTCCAGGATCGCCGCGCACCAGGCCAGGAACAGCGGAAACGGAAAGCCGGCGGCGGCGATATAGCCGGCGGTGGCCGCCATGCCCATGAATTTGAACGTCACCGCCATCAGGAAGACGCCGGCGAAGATCAGCCGGGCGATGAGAAGGGCCGCGGTCTGCCACGGCGATTGAGTGATTTGCGACGACATGCTCGTTCTCCAGCTTTGCAGGTTGCTCGCTCCTAGGACGCGCGACGGACGCCAGATCCGACACACCAGGCCAATTTTTCTCGACAGGGCGCTTGCCGCGGGTCGAAGCAGGCTTCGAAGCCTCACACCGACGGCAAGGAGCGATTTTCGGTTTGCCGGCCGACGGTATAGCGTTGCTCCCTCAAAGGGGGAAACGGACATGGCCAAGGCATTGACCATCGGCGCACCGCGGCATCCGGCGATGAGCACCGCCTACGAACAGGAATGCAGGGATATGCTGGCTCCGCATCTCGACGCCCTGCTCCGCAAGGTCGAGGCTGCCGGCTGGGACCGCGGGCAGGCCGCCTCGGCGCTCATGTATCTCGCCGCGATGCGGCTGAAGCCGGCCTGACGACACGCCGGCCCGAACGGCTCTCCGG
>NZ_RZPI01000208.1:0-8140 GCF_003998715.1 Mesorhizobium sp. M7A.F.Ca.CA.002.15.2.1 | reverse complement strand
TTGGGTTCCTTCGGAGCCTCTCGCCGGCGCGTTGGCTGACGGAGCATCAAACGAAAAACCCGCCTGTGCGGCGGGTCACTGGCGCAACTCAGCACCATAGGCAAAAATGTACCATAGCTGAGCTCACCGAGTCAAGAAAAAATTCCTATCGTGTCAGCCCGTTGGTATGCGCGGATCCTGCACCAGGTAGAAGGTCCATCTGGGCGTGTAGTCGGTCATCAGGAATTCGAAGCTGGCGGTTTTCAGCGGGTCGACCTTGCCATTCCTGAACAGCAGCCGGTCATAGGGTTCGAAATCGCGATCGAAATCGGCGAAATTGCTCGACCGGATGTTGTCCGGCGTCTTGTTGCGCTGGTCGAAGGAAAGCCCGTCGCCGAACACGCTCGGCTGGTTCAGGATCTCCTGCAATTCGAACTGGAATTCGACCCAGGCCTGGCCGCTATTGTTGAGCACCTCGATGCGCATATACATCATGCCGTTGGCGAATTCGCCGGCCTTGCCGAAGGCCTGGATCGGCTTTGTCGTGCGGATCGTCAGCGTCACCGGCGTTGACGAAGTCAGCTCTTCGGTGATGACGAACGGATCGTCCTTCGTGCCGATGCCCGAGGCGCCGGTGATGTGGAAGCCGCCAAGCTCGTCGGAGAAGGAGTAGGCGCCCGCCGCCCAGACCTTCACTTCGTCGGCGGCAGCGTGATGCGGCGCCAGCATCAGAAGGGCCAAAAGGAGCGCCCGGCGGATCCGGCCGGGCGGGAAAAGAAAGCGCGTCGATGAAAAGCCGGCTGGCCCAGGAAAGCGCATGGCGTGAAGTATGGCCGATAAGCAAGCCGTCGAACAATTAAAAAACGCGCGCCCCGCAGGCAATGCCAGGCGAAAAGCAGTCTTCCAGCCTCGCAATGCGCGACTTTTTGGCCAAAACGGCATTGTCACGTATGCGCCGGTTTCCTGTCGTCAATTGATGCGCTATGCAGCGCGGGAGCCAGCAAGATACCCGAATGGGATAAGCCAGTGCGGAGGGGTTGATGAGCGACATCGAACGCGAAAGCATGGAATTCGACGTGGTTATCGTCGGTGCCGGTCCGGCGGGCCTCGCCGCCGCCATCCGCCTCAAGCAGGTCAATCCCGAGCTTTCGGTCGTCGTCCTGGAGAAGGGCGGTGAGGTCGGCGCCCATATTCTCTCCGGCGCCGTCGTCGATCCGATCGGCATCGACCGGCTCTTGCCGGGCTGGCGCGACGAGGACGGCCATCCCTTCAAGACGCCGGTCACCGCGGATCATTTCCTGGTCCTTGGTCCTGCCGGCTCGTTCCGTCTGCCCAACATTTTCATGCCGCCGCTGATGAACAATCACGGCAACTACATCGTTTCGCTGGGCAATGTCTGCCGCTGGCTGGCGACCAAGGCCGAAGCGCTCGGCGTCGAGATCTATCCGGGCTTTGCCGCTGCCGGCCTGCTCTACAATGAGCAAGGCGCCGTCACCGGTGTCGTTACCGGCGACATGGGCGTCGAGAAGGACGGAACGCACGGCCCGGGTTTCGCACCCGGCATGGCGCTGATGGGCAAATATGTGCTGATCGGGGAGGGCGCTCGCGGCTCGCTCGCCAAGCAACTGATCGCCAGATACAAGCTTTCCGATGGCCGCGAACCGGGCAAATACGGCATCGGCCTGAAGGAACTCTGGCAGGTCAAGCCGGAGAACCACCGGCCGGGGCTGGTCCAGCATTCCTTCGGCTGGCCGCTTGACTTGAAGACCGGCGGCGGCTCGTTCCTCTACCATCTCGAGGACAACCAGGTGGCGGTCGGCTTCGTCCTCCACCTCAATTACAAGAATCCCTGGCTGTCGCCGTTCGAGGAATTCCAGCGCTTCAAGACCCATCCGGCGATCGCGGCTACGTTCGAAGGCGGCAAGCGGCTGGGCTATGGCGCGCGCGCCATCACCGAGGGCGGCTGGCAGTCGGTGCCGAAATTGTCCTTCCCCGGCGGTGCGCTGATGGGCTGTGCCGCGGGCTTCGTCAACGTGCCGCGCATCAAGGGTTCGCACAATGCCGTGCTGTCCGGCATGCTGGCGGCCGAGCATGTCGCCGAGGCGATCGGCGCCGGGCGCGCCAACGACGAACTCGCGTCCTACGAGGAAGCCTGGCGCGCGACCGACATCGGCAAGGATCTGAAGAAGGTGCGCAACGTCAAGCCGCTGTGGTCGCGCTTCGGCACCATCGTCGGTGTCGGCCTTGGCGGCCTCGACATGTGGCTGAACACGCTGTTCGGTGTCTCGCCCTTCGGCACGCTGAAGCATGGCAAGGCCGACTACGCAACGCTCGAGCCTGCCGCCCGGCACAAGAAGATCGCCTATCCGAAGCCCGATGGCGTGCTGACCTTCGACAGGCTGTCCTCGGTGTTCCTGTCCAACACCAATCACGAGGAAAACGAGCCGGTCCACCTGCTTGTCGGCGACATGGAGCTGCAGAAGCGTTCCGAGCACGATGTCTTTGCGGGCCCCTCGACGCGCTATTGTCCGGCCGGCGTTTACGAGTGGGTCGATAAGGACGGCAACGCCGCCGCCGATCCCACGGCCAAGGATGTGCGCTTCGTCATCAACGCGCAGAACTGCGTCCACTGCAAGACATGCGACATCAAGGACCCGAACCAGAACATCAACTGGGTGCCGCCGCAAGGCGGAGAAGGCCCGGTCTATCAGGGCATGTAGGCCCGCGCCGGCCGCAGCGTGCAAAGGTCCCGACGATGGCTCGGGGTCTCCCGTGGCATGTGGAACATTAGAACTGTTGAAACTGCCGCGCGCTTATGGTTCCATTCCTTGACGATAAGGAGATGGCCATGCGCCTGACGGTTCTGGCATGCCTAGTGGCGATCGGTGCGCTGTTCGGTCTGGCTTCGGCGGCCTCGGCCGGCACCAGGGTGGTGGTCAAGACGCGGACCTACGACATCACCGGGAACACGGGGCTGGCGCTAGTCCAAGCTATGGACCGCAAGGGGCCGAAGCACGGCTTCATGACGCATGCCATCGCGCTGACCGGCTACGCTGTGGATTGGGACCTCGACACCAGCCAGGACAATGGCGTCTGCCGCTTGCGGCGTGCCAACGGCACGCTCAATCTCTTCTACACATTTCCGCGTGTCGCCTCGGCCACCACCCCGACGCTCCGGAAGCGCTGGACGCGGTTCTTCGCCGGCGTCCGCGCCCATGAGGAAACCCATGGCCGCATCGCCAGGGAGATGATGCGGGCCACGGAACGATCCATCTCCGGCCTCAGGATTGCCGACGACCGGTCCTGCTACAAGACACGTCGCGAGGCACAGCGACGCATCAAGGCCACCAATGCCGCATATGAGGCCAAGCAGCTCGCTTTCGATGCGCGCGAGCATCGCGACGGCGGCCATGTCCAGCATCTCGTCATCGCTTTGGTCAGGCCCTGATCCTTCAGCCTGGCGTCTTGCCGGCCTGGACAATGGCCGCGGTCGCGGTTTCATGTTCGTCGAGCGGCTTTTGCTGGTTCAGCCTGAGCGAGAACTCCACCATGACCGGGAGGTGATCCGAGCCGGTGTCTTCCAGCCGTGTCGCCGAATGGATAGTCACGCCGCCCTTGCTGAAAACCTGGTCGATCGGCAGGCCGGCGAAGCGCCGCAGGAAATCCGGCAGCCTGATGTGGATCCAGGTCGGGCCGGCGGAAGGCATGACGGTCAGCCCGCCAAGCGCCGCGACCCGCCGCACGGCGGCACTCCATGGGGCGGCATTGCAGTCGCCCGCCATGATGGCCGTCTCGCCGAGCGCGGAAAGCGGCTCCGTCAACTCGCCGATCTGCCAGTACTGCTCGCGTGGCCAGGGCCAGCTGAGATGGATCGCGGCGACATCGACGTCGATGCCGCCGAAGTCGACGGTCGCTGTCGCCATGGCACCACGCCTTTCGCAACGCGCCTCGGTGCCGGCGGCAAAGGGCCGCCGCGAGAGCAGCGCGACGCCGAATATCTTGTTAGGGTAAGGACAGAGGATCCGGTATGGATATGCGCTGCTGATATAGCCAAGCTCGGTCGCCCACATCGCCGACACCTCGTCCAGGGTGATCACGTCGGGATTGGTCCGGCCGATCAGCGACAGCACCTTCTTCGGGGTTGGATTGTCGTAGCGCAGGTTCATCTGCAGCAGCTTGTAGATCGCGCGGTCTTCGTTCTTGGCTTCATAGGCGGCCTGAACCGGCCACAAGCGGGAGAAGGACAGCGAGCCGGAAGTGGTGGCGAAGGCCGCCACGGCAAAAAGCAGTGCCACGGCCGCTTGCAGTCGAAATGTCGTGGCCAGCAGCGGCAACGCGCAAAGCGCCATCAGCACGGCAAGATGGACGCGGAAATGCGAGAAGGAATCGAAGGCGGGATGCAGCGTTCCGAAAAACCCGGCCACCAGCGCGATCGAACAGGCCAGCATTGCCAGGAATGCAACCGAAATCAGCAATGTCCCGAAGCCCGCTCTCTCCATGCCGCCTGCTTATCGGCAGTAATGCGGCTCAATCAAGATGACGAAATGCCCATGCGATGCGTGGAACCGGCCTACTGGAACGCCGTTTCCGAAAAACTTCTGAGCTTGCGCGAATGCAACCGCTCCATCGGCATTTCCGCGAGCTTCTCCATAGCCCTGATGCCGATGGTCAGGTGCTGCGCCACCTGGCGCTTGTAGAATTCGGTCGCCATGCCGGGCAGCTTCAACTCGCCATGCAGCGGTTTGTCCGAAACGCACAGCAGCGTGCCGTAGGGAACACGGAAGCGGAAGCCATTGGCGGCGATGGTCGCCGATTCCATGTCGAGTGCGATGGCGCGAGATTGCGACAGACGCTGTACCGGCCCACGCTGGTCGCGCAGTTCCCAGTTGCGATTGTCGATGGTGGCAACGGTGCCGGTGCGCATGATGCGCTTCAGGTCGTAGCCGGAAAGGCCGGTGACTTCGGCGACGGCTTCCTGCAACGCCACCTGGATCTCGGCCAGCGGCGGGATCGGCACCCAGACCGGAAGATCGTCGTCCAGCACGTGGTCCTCGCGCACATAGGCATGCGCCAGCACATAGTCGCCAAGCGCCTGGGTGTTGCGCAGGCCGGCGCAGTGACCGAGCATCACCCAGGCATGCGGCCTCAGCACCGCAATATGGTCGGTGATGGTCTTGGCGTTGGAAGGCCCGACGCCGATATTGACCATGGTGATGCCGCCATGTCCCGATTTCTTCAGGTGATAGGCCGGCATCTGCGGCAGGCGCGGCGGTGCAACGCCTTCGCTGGGCGCGCTCTGCCCGCCCTTGGTGATGACATTTCCCGGCTCGACGAACTCCGTGTATCCGCCGCCGCCATTGGCCATCAGGTCGCGGGCGCGGGCGACGAATTCGTCGATGTAGAACTGATAGTTGGTGAACAGCACGAAGTTCTGGAAATGCTGCGGCGTGGTTGCCGTATAGTGCGACAGCCGGTGCAGCGAATAGTCGATGCGCTGCGCCGTGAAGGGCGCCAGAGGCCTCGGCTCGCCGAAGGCGACTTCGAAGGTGCCGTTGGCGATCTGGTCGTCGGTGCCGTCGAGATCGGGCACGTCGAACAGGTCGCGGATCGGCCGCTTGATGCGCTCTGCCGTCGCGCCGTCGACATGGGTGCCTTCAAGGAAGGCGAAATGCAGCGGGATGGGTGTGGTCGATTCCGACACCGTGACCGCAACCCCATGATTGCGCATGATCAGGCGCAACTGCTCGACGAGGTAGCTTTCGAACAGGCCCGGCTGGGTGATGGTGGTGGAAAAATGCCCAGGCGTCGGCATATGCCCATAGGCCTGGCGCGAGTCGATCTGGGTGAATGAGTTGGTGGTGACGCCGATCTCCGGATAGAAGGCCCGGTAGCGCTTGCCATTATCACCGCCTGCTGCCGCCAATTCTGCGAAGGAGTCGCGCAGGAACCTGGTGTTGCGATCGTAAAGCGCCTGCAGTGCCTTGACGGCCTTTTCAGCGCTATCAAAGCTTTGCCGGCCAAAAGGCTCCGGCATGACGACAGATTCGATGGCTTGTGGGTAGATTCGCTTTTCCATGGCTCAATATAGAGACTTGGATCGGCACTTGGGAGGGGTGTCGCGACCGAAGGCGGCCAAAGCGCCGTTTTTCTTCAACCGCGCTGCAGGCTGACCAGAAGCACAAAGCCGACGCCGGACTTCTTCAGGGCCGGTGCGTCGATCGTCGAGCCGGCGTCAGCGCGCATCATCGGCACGGCCAGGACCGGAGCGGCCAGAACCGTCAGGATAAGCGCCGCCCGCGGCAGAAGCCGAAGGGTCTTGAGAACGTTGGCGGCGATGCGGTTCATGGCGTTCAGCTTTTCTTTTCGAGGTCTTGGTTTCTTTGTTCAGTTGCGAAGATGGGTGGGGCAGGCGAGGCGGCAGGTTCTGGAACTGGCTTCGTCCCAGGCGCGGGCCGGACGGCCCGCTTCAGCGACGAGGATGGCGAAGAACATTCCAAACAGGCTCACCAGCAGGCAGACGATGGTGAAGCGGCGAGCAAGCATTGGGTCGGTCTCCTTCAACACGCCGGAGAATGCCCTGATGCAACTGAACCGGCTCTGATGGCGGCGTTCATCTGCGGTTCAAGATGATTGACGGGGTTTCGACGGCGCCGGCGTCGGTTGGATAGCCGCCGGCCTCCATCGAGCATCACCGGCGCAGGATGTGTCGACAAAACGAAAACGGGGCCCGTCGGGGCCCCGTCATCAGGTCGGAAAGATGCGCTCGATCAGAGCTTGTGCCAGGTCTGGCTCTTGCAGATCAGCCCGCCGAGCACGCAGCCGCTCATCTTGAGAGAGGTGCCCGACAATGTCGCCTTGCCCGAATAGGTCTTGTCGTTTGCCGGATCGGTGATGTTGCCGGCATATTTGTTGTCGCCCGTCGCCTTGAGCGAGCCGATGGTCTTGCCGGCATATTTGCCGGACTTGAGCGTGATGGAAAACGAGCCGCCGCCAGCGATGGCTGCGGTGTCGCCGGCCTGCGTCTTCCAATTGCCCTCGATCGGATCGGCCCAGGCCGCACCGGCCATGATCAATGTGGCCGCAAGGGCCAGGCTCACTCTTCGAAACATGTCTTCCTCCCTTTAGATGTCCGGCCGGATGCTCCGCCTCGGTCTGCCGCTTACGCAAACGTAAGCTAATCCAGCTCCCGGCAAAACAAAAGCGGTGCCGCAACGGAAGACTTTCGGATTTTGAAGGGCCCCGAATGCGCCTCCTGGCCAAGGAAATGAAACGATCGGCGCATCGCCTTTGTCTCCTGTGGTTAGCGAAGTCTTGAATTGGCATCGGGAAATTTTCGTCAAATTTGACGCAAGCAGGCTGAATTGCTGGCTTTGTATCCTTAACGAATTTCCGCGTTTACCTCTTGTTTTAGCTTTGTTTTCCTCAAATTAAGCACGCCATTTAACGACGGATTCAAGCCTGCACGGCATTCTCGAAAGCATCGGAAGAGCAGCCGCCAAGGACGAAAGAAGGCAGCTCTCGGGAGCCTGACAGGGGCCGGAAACAGGGGATTGAAATGGCACGTTTTGAAATGCTTGAAGCAGGTTTCGGCGCCATGGGGGCAACTGCCCAGGCCGACATCCTTTTCGAACTGGGCATGATGTATGCGACCGGCCGCGATTGCGAGACCGATGTCGTTGCCGCCCACAAATGGTTCAACATCGCCGCCATCAAGGGCTCGGCCCGCGCCGCGGAACTGCGCTCGGAACTGTCGGCGGCCATGTCGAAGGTCGAGATCGCCACGGCGCTTCGCGAAGCCCGCGAATGGATGACCATGCACTGAAATCTGCCAATCGCAGACAGGCCTATCGAAGACAGGGAAGCTCCGGGATCAAGGCCGCACAGACGGCCGGACCCGGCGAAATTGAAGGCCGCGCAAGACGGTCACGAGGGCAAGAGAAAGAACGCGGCAGGCCGCAAGGCCCAGTCGTGCGCGACACAGGGAAGCTGAGCGGGATTTTTAGGGGCGGGGCGCCTGGAGATTGCTCGACGGGCAAAAAAGCCACGACCAGCCGGAACAAGGCTGGCGTGGGTTTTTGCGTGGATGACGTCTTGCAGGCCCAATCGAGCGGCGCCAATGCGCCTAGACAGGCCGAATGAAGGATGAAATTGTCCCGCCTCT
>NZ_RZPI01000207.1:792-8147 GCF_003998715.1 Mesorhizobium sp. M7A.F.Ca.CA.002.15.2.1 | reverse complement strand
GAGCTTGGCCAGGCGGGTGATGATGTCGTGGGTGAAACCGTCGGCCAATCCGCCGCGCGTGCCGCCGCTCTCCTCGACAAACGGCATCACCGCCAGCGAAGCGTGGCTGGGCTCGACCGGGCCGGGTGCGGTGGGCATGGTGGCCACCAGTGGCGATAGCGTGGACAGGCAGGCCGTTCGAAGCGAGGTGCCCGACTGTCGGTCACGGATCGCCCGCCAGGCCGCGCGAAGCGGTGCGAAATCGAGCTCCTCCGACCGAAACAATCGTTCCGCCGCGGCCAGATGCTCTTCGGCCGCGCCGACCTCGCCGCGCCCGGCCAGATTGGACAGCAACGCCAGATGTCCGCACGTGTCGAACGGCGCCAGTTCCACCCATGTGTCGAGATGGGCGATCGCCTCGTCACTATAAGCCGGCAGGCTCGCGACAAGGCGTTCCAGCACGGCGGCATGGCAAGCGCTGAAGCGGCGGCGCTGCGCGATCAGCCAGCTGTTGAAATGCGGGCTGCGCTCGAGCTCCAGCCCGTCGAGGAAATCGCCGGCAAACAGTCCGGCCAGCACGCGCAAGCGCTCGACGTCAAGCGTGCCGATCCCTTGCGCGGCGGCGCGGCTGACCTCCAGCACATCGACCAGGCAATCGTCGAGATCGAGTGCGACCGTATCGCCTTGGGTGGAGACCCGGCGCCGGGCCGGCATGTCAAGCGCGCCGCGCAGCTTGCTCAGGCACCAGCGCAGTTCGCCCCTTGGGTCGTTCGGCACATCCCACAACAACTCGCACAGGCGACTGCGGCTGACCGGATGCGGCGCCAGCGCCAGATAGGCGAGCAGCGCGCGCAGCTTGCGTGACGCGGGCAGGGCAACCGGAGCGCCGTCGCGGGAGATCATCAGCGGTCCGAGCAGGCGCACGGAAAGGACCGGCATGTCGCCGTCCGGCCTCGATCGAGTGGATTCCACGTGCGTTTCCACGCCTGCTCCCACGCTGGCCTGTCGGCCTCTCCTGTATCACCAAACACGACACGGCGCATCCGGCAGCGGATATCAGCGCCGGATACGGGCATTGCCGCTGTGCGGCATGTCAGTCCTAGCGCGGCAAGGTCACCAAACCTCGCCGCCCAGCCCGCCGGTTTGTAACCGGCCCGTGAAGACAAAACGCGATGACAATCAAGGAGACCAAGATGTTGCAGCAGCAGAAGATCAGAACCACGGCCGGGCGCGGCCGCCTGTTCGACAGCATTCTCGACACCGTCGGCGACACGCCGGTGGTTCGCATCAACAATCTCGGACCGTCCCACGCGACGATCTACGTCAAGGCCGAGTATTTCAATCCCGGCGCCTCGGTGAAGGACCGGCTGGCGCTCAACATCATCGAGGAGGGCGAGCGCAGCGGGGCGCTGAAGCCGGGCCAGACGGTGGTCGAGGCGACCAGCGGCAACACCGGCATTGGCCTCGCCATGGTCTGCGCGCAAAAGGGCTATCCGCTGGTCGTCACGATGGCCGACAGTTTTTCGGTCGAGCGCCGCAAACTGATGCGCATGCTGGGCGCCAAGGTGGTGCTGACGCCGCGCGCAGAAAAAGGTTTCGGCATGTACAAGAAGGCGGTGGAACTGGCCGAGGCCAATGGCTGGTTCCTTGCCCGCCAGTTCGAGACGACCGCCAACGCCGCCATCCACGAGGCAACGACGGCGCGCGAGATCGTCAATGATTTCGCCGGCTCGCGGCTTGATTGCTTCGTCACCGGCTATGGCACCGGCGGCACGGTGGTGGGCGTGGCGCGCGTGCTGCGCCGCGAGCGGCCGGAAACCCGCATCGTGCTGTCCGAGCCGGCCAACGCGCAGCTCGTCGGCAGCGGCAAGGTCCAGCAGCGCGGCGTCGATGGTGCTCCCGCCGCCAGCCATCCAGCCTTCGAGCCGCACCCGATCCAGGGCTGGACGCCGGATTTCATCCCCAACGTGCTGCAGGAGGCGATCGACACCAGCCTCTATGACGAGGTGATGCCGATCGCCGGGCCCGAGGGCATCAAATGGGCGAGGGAATTGGCGCGCAAAGAGGGCATCTTCACCGGCATTTCCGGCGGCGCGACCTTCGCCGTGGCACGGCAGGTCGCGGAGGAGGCGCCGGCCGGTGCGGTGATCCTGTGCATGCTGCCCGACACCGGCGAACGCTACATGTCGACACCGCTGTTCGACGGCATCGAGGCCGAGATGGATGCCGACGAGACCGCCCTGTCGCGCTCGACGCCCGGCTGCCAGTTCCCGGCGGCTTGACGGGAGATCTGGTATGGACGCCGTGCAAGAAAACCTCGGCCTTTTGGCCGAGGAAACGCTCGATCCCCTGGACTGGGCCGATGTGCAGGCCCTGTCGCACCGGGTCATCGACGATGCGGTCGATTACCTCCGCGATGTGCGCGACCGCCCGGTCTGGCGGGAGATGCCGGCCGATGTGAGAGGGGCCTTCTCGGCGCCGCTGCCGCGCTCGCCGGCGCCGCTGGATGCGGTCTATTCTGAGGTGTCCCGCACGGTGATGTCCTATCCAATGGGCAACATCCATCCGCGCTTCTGGTCCTGGTATATGGGGTCGAGCAATTTCACCGGTGCGCTCGGCGATTTCCTGGCGGCAATCCAGGGCTCGAACCTCGGCGGTGGCAACCACGCCGCCGGGCTGATGGACAGCCAGGTGGTGAACTGGTGCAAGGAGATGCTGGGCTTTCCCGCTTCTGCCGGCGGCACGCTGGTCAGCGGCGGCTCGATGGCCAACATCATCGGGCTGACCGTGGCGCGCAACGTCAAGGCCGGCATCGACGTGCGCGAGCATGGTGTCGCCGCCATCGAAAAGCCGCTGCGCTTCTACGGCTCGGAGCAGATCCACTCGTGCCACCGCAAGGCGATGGAGGCACTTGGCCTCGGCAACCGGGCACTGCGCCGCATCCCGACCGATGCCGGGCTGCGCATCGATATCGCCGCCTTGCGGGCAGCGATCACAGAGGACCGCGCGGCAGGGTTCAAGCCGGCCTGCGTCATCGGTACGGCGGGCACCGTCAACACCGGGGCGATCGACGATTTGCAGGCGCTTGCGAAGCTGTCACATGAGGAAGGCCTCTGGTTCCATGTCGACGGCTGCATCGGCGCGCTGATCGCCATTGCGCCTGAGAATGCCCATCGCGTCGCCGGCATCGAACGGGCGGATTCGGTCGCGCTCGATCCCCACAAATGGCTGCACGCGCCGTTCGAAGTCGGCTGCGCCCTGGTCAGGGATGCCGCCGCGCATCGCGGGACCTTCGCGGTGACGCCGGAATATCTGGAATCGACGCCGCGCGGCCTCGCTTCCGGCGAATGGCTGCACGACTACGGCCTGCAGACGTCGCGCGGTTTTCGCGCGCTGAAGGTGTGGATGGCGCTGAAGGAGCACGGTGTCGAGAAATTCGGCCGCCTGATCGACCAGAACATTGCCCAGGCCGTCTATCTTGCCGGCTTGATCGAGGCCGCGCCGCGGCTGCAGCTGGCGGCATCGCCGACCGTCAACATCGTCTGCTTCCGCTATCAGCCCGGTCTGACAGGCGAGGCTCTGAAGGTGCTCAACACGGAGATCATGCTGCGGCTGCAGGAACAGGGCATTGCGGCCCTTTCGGACACCACGGTGCATGGCGAGCACTGGTTGCGCGTGGCGATCACCAATCATCGCACACGGCGCGAGGATCTCGACCTGCTGGTGCGTGAAACGGTGCGGCTGGGGCATGAGATCGCGACGCAGGGTTCCGCACCTTCCTAGTAGCGGGCAGGCATGCGATTCTGCCGCGGTGATTCGGGAGATCCAGGCCGTGACGCTGTTTCGTATGGTTGCACTGGCGGCGCTGGTCTTCACCGCCTCGGCGCAGGCCGCCGACATGGCCTTCTTCGTCAAGAACCTGCGCAAGGAAGCAGTCGCGGTCGAGCTGTTCAGCCGCGACCGCGAGACGGTCTGGCCGGGCAACGACAAGGTGTTCCTGATCGCCCCAGGGTCGCAGAAATCTGTGCCGTTCTCCTGCAATCAGGGCGAACATATCTGCTATGGCGCCTGGGCCGACGGCAATGACAGCCTCTCGGCCGGCGTCGGGCCGGACAATGACCAGCCTTGCGACACCTGCTGCTTCATCTGCGTCGAACACTCGACAGAGACGATCGATCTGGTGCCGTAGAGCGCGGAAGTTTTCGTTGGACCCAAATTAAGTCAGGGATCGGCTCGTCCGGTCCACTTCCGCGATTCAGCGCTGCGTGCGATGGTCGCCACGCGGCCGGGTGGGCCGCTTATTCAGGGGGTCACTCATGTTTCATATCTATGCGCGCCGCGTGCTGGCCGCGCTGTCTCTCCTCATGCTGCTCGTGCCGGCGGCGCGTGCCGACGATGTCACCTTTGCCATCAAGAACGGCCACCCCAACGCCATGCGCGTCGAACTCTACAGCCAGGATCGCGACTATGTCTGGCCGGGCGATGACAAGGACTTCTACCTCGACGACGGCGAGACCAAGCAGCTGCCGATATCCTGCAACGCCGGGGAATCGATCTGTTACGGCGCCTGGGTCGATGGTGACGAGGGCACCTATTGGGGCGTCGGCCCCGGCAACAAGGAAAAATGCGAGGATTGCTGCTATACCTGCAGCGGCGGCGAGACCGAGGAGATCGAACTGGTCCCCTGACCGGTTTGCCAGCTTGACGGTCTTCGGGCTGGAGCCATAGCCTGTGCAAATACCCAGCGCGCGCCGCCTCGAACTGTTCAGACGCGACGTGCTTCAGGCAAAAGGAGCTCAGCTATGGCCGGCATGGTCGAAAGCGACAAGATCGACGTCGGGTTTTCCGGCAAGCGCTGCATCCATTCGCGCAACTGCGTGCTCGGCGATCCGCACGTCTTCGTGCCCAACGCGCC
Organism: Mesorhizobium sp. M7A.F.Ca.CA.002.15.2.1; assembly: GCF_003998715.1. Classification (NCBI taxonomy): domain Bacteria; kingdom Pseudomonadati; phylum Pseudomonadota; class Alphaproteobacteria; order Hyphomicrobiales; family Phyllobacteriaceae; genus Mesorhizobium; species Mesorhizobium sp. M7A.F.Ca.CA.002.15.2.1. The sequence goes on along the minus strand of NZ_RZPI01000207.1, from coordinate 3,253 downwards.
GGGTCAATGGATCCATCCCGAGGCGGCCAGCGTCGAGAAGATCGTCGCCATCGCCGAAAGCTGCCCGTCGGGCGCCATCACCTATGTCAGGAAGGATGGCGGGCCGCAGGAGCAAGCACCGGTGGTCAACACGGTGCGGCTGCGGGAAAACGGCCCGCTGGCGGTACACGCCGAGATCGTTCTCGACGGCGAGACTTCTTATCGTGCCACGCTCTGCCGCTGCGGCGCTTCGGAAAACAAGCCGTTCTGCGACGGCAGCCACAACAAATCCGGTTTTGCCGCCACCGGCGAGCCGCAGCTGAAGGACACGCCGGCGCTCGAAGCGAGAAATGGTCCGCTGAAAGTGACGCCGACCACCAATGGCCCGCTCAAGCTTGAGGGCAATCTCGAGATCGTCACCGGAACCGGCCATACGGTCGACCGTACACAACGCGCCTTCCTCTGCCGCTGCGGCCATTCCGCCAACAAGCCGTTCTGCGATGGCACGCACAAGAAAGTGGGGTTTGTCGGGTAGGTTGGCGCTTCGGCCAACGCTGCCAATCTCCGCCTTGGCCCAGCGCTCGCAGCTTTATCGACCCGCCCGCATCGGCTAAAGGCAGGGGCAGACAGACTCCCCAGCCGGACCGCCGCCAAAAATGACAGCCAAGACCAAGCCAAAACCGTTGTTCCTCGGAATCGACACCGGCGGCACCTATACCGATGCCGTGTTGTGGTCTGAAACAGAAGGCCCGCAAGAAGGGCCGAACAAGGGCAAGGTGCTGGCCAAGGCCAAGGCGCTGACCACCAGGCATGATCTTGCCGTCGGCATTTCCGGCGCCGTCGACGCGGTGCTGCAGAAAGCCGGAACCGATCCGGCTGATATCAAGCTGGTGTCGATGTCGACGACGCTTGCCACCAACGCGCTCGTCGAGGGCCAGGGCGGCCGCGTCGCGCTGGTGATGATCGGCTTTTCCGAGGGCGACCTCGCCCGCGACGGGCTGAAGGCCGCGCTCGGCACCGATCCGGTGGTTTTTTGTCCGGGCGGTCACGACGTGCATGGCAATGCCGCCAAGCTCGATCTGTCCGGACTGGAAGCGGCGCTGCCGGAACTCGGCGCCTCGGTGTCCGGCTTTGCCGTCTGCGCCTACTTCGCCACCCGCAATCCGGCGCATGAGATCGCCGCCCGCGAGTTGATCCGCGACAAGTCCGGCCTGCCGGTCACATCGAGCCACGAGCTGTCGGCCAAGCTCGGCGGCCCGCGCCGGGCGCTGACCACTTTGCTCAACGCCAGGCTGATCTCGATGATCGACCGGCTGGTGGCAGCAACCGAAGGCTTCCTCGAGGCGCGCAACATCGCAGCACCGCTGATGGTGGTGCGCGGCGATGGCGCGCTGGTTTCAGCCGCTTTTGCCCGCCAGCGACCGATCGAGACCATCCTGTCCGGCCCGGCCGCCAGCCTGGTCGGCGCCCGCCACATGACCGGGCTCGACAATGCTGTGGTGTCCGACATCGGCGGCACCACCACCGACGTCGCCGTGCTCGACGGCGGCCGTCCCAGGCTAGATCCGGAAGGCGCCACCGTCGGCGGCTTCCGCACCATGGTCGAGGCCGTCGCCATGCGCACCTTCGGCCTCGGCGGCGATTCCGAAGTGGCGCTGGAGGATGGCGCGCTCAACCCCAGGATCCTGCTCGGGCCGCGCCGCCTGGTGCCGCTGGCGCTGGCCGGCATGGCGCATGGCGTAGCGCTGATTTCAGAGCTGGAGCGTCAGCTGCGGGCACCCAATCCCGGCCGTATGGACGGCCGCTTCGCGGTGCGCACCGGCGTGCCGGACCGGCTCGCCGCCGGCCTGACCGGCGCCGAAGCCAGGCTCTACGAGCTGATTGGTGCCGTGCCGCTCGCCGTCGACAGGCTTTTGACCTCGAACGCGCAGAACGCGACGCTGAACCGGCTGGTGTCGCGCGGGCTGGTGCATGTCGCCGGCTTCACCCCGTCGGACGCCGCCCACGTGCTGGGCAAGCAGGCGAACTGGGATCCCATCGCCGCGCGCCTCGGCGCCGAACTGTTCGCCCGCAAGCGTGACGGCCGTGGCCAGAACATCGCCGCTTCGCCGGAAGCGATCTCGGAACGGGTGCTGGTGACGCTGACGCGCTGGTCGGCCGAATATATCCTCGAGACCGCCTTTGCCGAGGATGGGCTCGATGGCGCCGCGACAGTGGCGCACGCCCTGGTGCAGCGCGCGGTCGACGCGCATCCCGGCATCGCCCGCCTGAGCGTCGCGCTCGACCGCCCGGTCATCGGCCTCGGCGCCTCGGCGCCGCTGCACTATGCCGGCTTGGCCGAGCTGATCGGCAATGACTGCGTGGTGCCCAGGGATACCGATGTCGCCAACGCGCTCGGCGCCGTCGTCGGCCAGGTCAGGGTTTCGGCCGAGGCGCGGGTCAGCCAGCCCATAGAAGGGCTGTTTCGTCTCGCCTCGGGCGA
>NZ_RZPI01000207.1:0-782 GCF_003998715.1 Mesorhizobium sp. M7A.F.Ca.CA.002.15.2.1 | reverse complement strand
TCTATGGGCTGGCTGACCCGCGCCTCGGGCGAGACCGTACGCGATTTCCTCGACGAGGCAGCGGCGATCGCGGCGGCCGAGGCCGATGTCCGCGCCATCGTCGCGGAGCGCGCCAGGGATGCCGGCACCGACAGCGCCGAGATCGACGTCGCCACCGAATTCCGGGTCTCGACCGTCGAGGCCCAGCGCATGTTCATCGAGGCGCATGTCGTGGCCGTGGCCTCGGGAAGGCCGCGCATTGCGGTTTGAGCGACGCGGCGAAATACGCCACCTTCACCCTAAGCTGAATTGACCCGGCAAACCTGACATGCCAAAGGCCCGCAAAGCCTTTCATCTGGAGTAGCCTGATGACCGACCGCATCGAGATCGCCGGATTGCGGATTGCCCGCGAGCTGCATGAGTTCGTGGCCAGGGAAGCGCTGCCGGGCACGGGGATCGAAGCGGACGCCTTCTGGAACGGTTTTTCGGCCGTCGTCCATGATCTGGCGCCGAAGAACCGGGAGCTGCTGGCAAAGCGTGACGCCATCCAGGAACAGATAGACGGCTGGTATCGCGATCACGGCGCGCCGGTCGACATGGAGGCCTACAAGGGCTTCCTGAAAGGGATCGGCTACCTCGTTCCCGAAGGCCCGGCCTTCAGCGTGTCGACCGACAACGTCGACCCGGAAATTGCTGATGTTGCCGGACCGCAGCTGGTCGTGCCGGTGATGAATGCGCGCTATGCGCTCAACGCTGCAAATGCGCGCTGGGGTTCGCTCTACGATGCGCTCTACGGCACCGAT
>NZ_RZPI01000206.1:0-8187 GCF_003998715.1 Mesorhizobium sp. M7A.F.Ca.CA.002.15.2.1 | reverse complement strand
CCATGAGCCGGCCGCCTGAAACGGTCAAATCCTCGCCTTCGAGCAGCATGATGCCAAGATAGCGGGCGATGTAGGCGTGTTCGTAATAGGTTTCGTTGAGCGGCCCCGGCGTGAGGATGGCGACGCGGCCGTCGGTCTCCTTGGCCATGCCGATCAGCGCGTCGCGAAAACGGCGGAAAAAGCCGGCAAGGCGGTGCACATGCATCTCGCCATAGATGTCGGACAGCGCGCGTGTGGTGGCGACGCGGTTTTCCAGTGCGAAGCCGGCGCCGGACGGCGCCTGCGTGCGATCGCCAAGCACCCACCACTGGCCGTCAGGTCCACGGCCGAGCTCGAAGGCGCAGAAATGCAGGAAGTGGCCGCCGGCCGGCTTGGTGCCGAGGACAGGCCGCAAATATTCGGGGCTGGCGGCGATCAATCCCGCCGGCAGGATGCCTTTTTCGACCAGCCGGTTCGGCCCGTATATATCGGCGATGGTTTCCTCGAACAGTTCGGCGCGCTGCACGAGGCCGGCGCTGATCGCCGCCCACTCGCTCTCTTCGATGAGAACCGGGACATGCGCCAGCGGCCATTCGCGTTCATTGGCGCCGGCCTTGTCATAGACGCGGTAATAAACGCCGGCATCGCGCAGATACTGGTCGGCGCGGGCAAAGCGCTGGCCGAGCTTTTCAGCACCGAGTTCCTCGAGCGCCTCGACAAAATGCTTCCAGGCCGGGCGAGGATTGCCCGATGCATCGACCATCTCGTCGACGACGCCGTCTATGGGCTGGTAGTGCTCCAGCAGGCTGTGGGTCTGCGGCTTGCCGCGTCCCCTCTTGTGATTCCCCTTTGCCATTGCTGATCAGAGTCTTGCCGGCCGCCGAAGGTCAAGGGTCATCGGGAAATCTTCCGCCGGTTGTTCTTCACGGATCACATAGGCGGATGGCGTATGGCCACGCGGTTCGAAGCGGGCGAGCCGCCGAGCTTCCGCCTCGTTGCCATTGACCGGAAAGGTGTCGTAATTGCGCCCGCCGGGATGGGCGACGTGGTAGACGCAGCCGCCGACCGCACGGCCCGACCATCGGTCATAGATGTCGAAGACCAGCGGCGTGTTGACGGGCAGCGCCGGATGCAGGCCCGATGCCGGCTGCCAGGCCTTGAAGCGCACGCCTGCCACCGCCACTTCGCGATTCTCAGTGACCTTCATCGGCACGATGCGGCCGTTGCAGACGACTGCGTGGCGCTCCGGGTTCAGCCCTTCGGTCTTGACCTGCAGCCGTTCGACCGAGGAATCGACGAAGCGCACGGTGCCGCCGATCGCGCCTTGCTCGCCCATCACATGCCACGGCTCCAGCGCCTGGCGCAGTTCCAGCTTGATGCCGGCATGCTGAACCTCGCCGCAGAACGGGAAGCGGAATTCGAGCTGGGCGTCGAACCATTCGGGACGGAACTCAAAACCGTTGAGCTTGAGGTCGTCGAGCACGTCGAGGAAATCGGCCCAGACATGATGCGGCAGCATGAAGCGGTCATGCAGCGATGTGCCCCAACGCACGAAACGGCCGTCGAGCGGGCTCTTCCAGGCACGGGCAATGATGGCGCGGACCAAAAGTTGCTGCGCGAGGCTCATGCGCGCATTGGGCGGCATCTCGAAGCCGCGGAATTCGACCAGCCCCAGCCGGCCGGTCGGTCCGTCGGGCGAGAACAGCTTGTCGATGCAGATTTCCGAACGATGCGTATTCCCGGTGACGTCGGTCAACAAATTGCGGAACAGCCGGTCGACCAGCCATGGCAAGGGTGCGTTGCCCTGGTCTGGATGCGGCACCTGCGCCATAGCGATCTCAAGCTCGTAGAGCGAGTCGTGACGCGCTTCGTCGAAGCGTGGCGCCTGGCTGGTCGGCCCGATGAACAGGCCGGAGAACAGGTAGGACAGCGACGGATGGCGCTGCCATTGCAGCACCAGGCTCTTCAGCAGGTCCGGCCTTCGCAGGAACGGGCTGTCATTGGGTGTCGCACCGCCGACCACGACATGGTTGCCGCCGCCGGTGCCGGTGTGGCGGCCATCGATCATGAACTTGTCTGCGCCAAGCCGTGTCTGCCGCGCCTCCTCGTAGATCGCCGTCGTCGTCGCCACGCAATCCTGCCAGTTGGATGCAGGATGGATGTTGACCTCGATGACGCCTGGGTCAGGCGCGACGCGGATGACGTTGAGGCGCGGATCGTGCGGCGGGCCATAGCCTTCGATGTGCACGGGAAGGCCTATCGCCTTCGCCGCGTTCTCGGCCGCCGCGACCAGTTCGAGATAGTCTTCCAGCGCCTCGACCGGCGGCATGAACACGCAAAGCCGCCCATCACGCGGTTCGACCGAAAGTGCGGTGCGCACCGCGCCGCCGATCTCGGTGATCTCCTGCTCGACCCGCTCCTGCTGGCCGGTCGCAGCGGTGAACGATGCCGCCTGCTGGCGGCGCGCCATCTCGTCGGCGCCTTCCAGTTCGGCTGGAGCCGGTCCGGCCAGTATGGCTTCACGCGCGGGCAGCGGGCCGCGTGGCAGTGACGGATCGACCGGCACGATATAAGGGAATTGCTCCGGCGGCACATAGGGCAACGTGCCGAGCGGCAGCCGGTAGCCGACCGGTGAATCGCCTGGCACCAGGAACAGCCGGCCACGCCGCGTCTTCCATTTTTCCGAACGCCAGCGCGGATCCGATGCCTGGCTGTTCCAGCGCTGGACGGGGAGCACATAGCCGGACGGTTTGGTCAGCCCGCGTTCGAACACTTTCGCCATGCGGCTGCGTTCTTCCGGATCCTCCAGCCTAGAGTTGGACGGATCGACATTGTCGGGCAGCTTGCCTTCCTTGAGCAGCCATTCGGCCGGATCCTCATAGGCTTCGCTGACCATGGCTTTGTCGATGCCGAGTTCGCCGGCAATCGCGGTGAGCAGGCTTTCGGCCTGCTTCGGGCCGATGTCGGCCTCGCTCTTTTCGCGTGCGATCAGCGACGGATCGCTCCACACCGGCTGGCCGTCGGCACGCCAGTAGAGCGAAAAGGTCCAGCGCGGCAGGCTTTCGCCCGGATACCATTTGCCCTGGCCGTAATGGAGAAAGCCGCCCAGCGCAAAGCGCTCGCGCAGTTTACGGATCAGTTCGTCGGCCTTTTCGCGCTTGGTGGGACCGACGGCGGCGGTGTTCCATTCGGCCGACTCGAAATCGTCGATCGACACGAAAGTCGGCTCGCCGCCCATGGTGAGCCGCACGTCGCCGGCGGCAAGTGCTTTATCGACCTTGTTGCCCAGAGCGTCGAGCGCCTGCCAGCTTTCGTCCGAAAATGGCTTGGTGATGCGCGGATGTTCGGCGATGCGGTCGACCCGCATCTCGAAGCCGAATTCGACATTGGCGAAGCTCGCCATGCCGGAAATCGGGGCCGCGTTGCGGAAATGCGGCGTGGCGGCCAGCGGCACATGGCTCTCGCCGGTGAGCAGGCCCGAGGTCGGATCGAAGCCGATCCAGCCGGCGCCGGGAAGATAGACCTCGCACCACGCATGCAGATCGGTGAAGTCGACGGCGGTTCCGGCTGGACCGTCCAGCGCCACCAGATCGGGCTTCAACTGGACCAGATAGCCGGAAACGAAGCGCGCCGCGATGCCGAGATTGCGCAGGATCTGCACCAGCAGCCAGCTCGAATCCCGGCACGATCCCTTTTTCGCGGCCAAGGTCTCTTCCGGCGAGAACACACCGGTTTCCATGCGCACGATATAGGCGATCTCGCGCTGCAGCCGCGCGTTGAGATCGACCAGGAAATTGACGGTGTTGGCAGCGCTGCGATCGATGGTCTTCAGCAGCGCCGACAGCAGCGGTCCCGCCGGCTCCGGAGTGCGATAGATGGCGAGATCGTCGCGTATCTCTTCCGGATACTCGAACGGAAACGCCTCGGCCGACGGCTCGACGAAGAAATCGAACGGATTGTAGACCGTCATGTCGGCGACGAGGTCAACCTCGATCTTCAACTCCGTCACCGGCTCCGGAAAGACGAAGCGGGCGAGGAAATTGCCGTAAGGATCCTGCTGCAGATTGACGAAGTGGTTCGCCGGCTCGACCTTGAGCGAATGGCTCAGCACCTTGGTACGGGAATGCGGCGCCGGCTGCAGCCGGATGATCTGGGGCCCGAGAACCACCGGCCGGTCGTATTTGTAATGGGTCAGGTGGTAGACGGCTGCCAGAATTGCCATGGGGCCCCGGAATTCAGCGTTTCAAACGATTTCGCTGAACCCTGACACATCTGGCGGCCATTCTCCAAGCAGAGATGTTGCGGTGCACCTAATTTAAGCAACGGTTACCGGCTCAGAAAAATGCCTGCAACCCCGTCTGCGCCCTTCCCAGGATCAGCGCATGCACGTCATGCGTGCCTTCATAGGTGTTGACCGTCTCCAGGTTCTGCGCGTGGCGCATGACGTGGTAGCCGATCTGGATGCCGTTGCCGCCATGCATGTCGCGGGCCTGGCGGGCGATGTCCAGCGCCTTGCCGCAATTGTTGCGCTTGACGATCGAGATCATTTCCGGCGCCATCTTACCTTCATCCAGCAGCCGCCCGACGCGCAAGGACGCCTGCAATCCCAACGCAATTTCGGTCTGCATGTCGGCAAGCTTCTTCTGGTAGAGTTGCGTGCCGGCCAGCGGCTTGCCGAACTGCTTGCGGTCGAGACCGTATTGGCGGGCGCGGTGCCAGCAATCCTCGGCGGCGCCCATCGAGCCCCAGGAAATGCCGAAGCGAGCCCGGTTGAGGCATCCGAACGGTCCGCCAAGGCCCTTTGCGTTGGGCAGCAGCGCGTCCTCGCCGACCTCGACGCCTTCCATCACCACTTCGCCGGTGATCGACGCCCGCAGCGACAGCTTGCCGCCGATCTTCGGCGCCGAAAGCCCTTTCATGCCCTTTTCCAGCACGAAGCCACGGATCTCGTCCTTGCCGTTCTCCCCCTTCAGCTTCGCCCAGACGACGAACACATCGGCGACGGGCGCGTTGGAAATCCACATCTTCGAACCGGACAGCTTGTAGCCGTTGGCGGTCTTCTCGGCGCGCGTCTTCATACCGCCCGGGTCGGAGCCTGCATCCGGCTCGGTCAGGCCGAAACAGCCGATCCACTCGCCGCTGGCGAGCTTGGGCAGGTACTTCTTGCGCTGTTCGTCCGAGCCATAGGCATAGATCGGATACATCACCAGCGACGACTGCACTGACATCATCGACCGATAGCCGGAATCGACGCGCTCTACTTCGCGTGCGACCAGCCCATAGGTGACGTAGTTCGCGCCAAGCCCGCCGAATTCTTCAGGGATGTTGATGCCGAGCAGGCCGGCCTCGCCCATTTCACGGAAGATCGCGGTGTCGAAGGTCTCGTTGAGGTAGGCGTCCTCGATCCGCGGCGCCAGTCTGTCGGCGGCGAAGGCGGCCGCCCCGTCGCGCACCATGCGCTCGTCTTCCGAAAGCTGGCCCTCGATCAGGAACGGGTCTTCCCAGACGAATGCGTTCTTGTCGGCGGCCATCGCGTTTCTCCCAACCAATGCATGTCGCTCAAAACGATGACATGCATGAAGCAAAATGTTGGCCCGTTCTATCGGCCTGCGCCTCGAAAAAATCAAACGAAATTGATTCACCGATCAATGATCGTTAGGAATGGATCATGAGTGTCCAACGCCGCCTTTTACCCAACATCAGCGCCCTTGCCGCCTTCGAGGCTGTGGCCCGGCTCGGCAGTTTCACCGCCGCCGCCCAGGAGCTAGATCTGACCCAGGGCGCGGTCAGCCGCCAGATCAAACTTCTGGAAGATCAGTTCGGCCGCCGGCTGTTCGAACGCGACAGCCGCAATGTCAGGCTGTCGACATCGGGCGAGATCTACGCCGAGGCGGTGCGTTCAGCACTTGGGCAATTGCGTGACGCAGCCCTTGGATTGATGAGCAATCGGCATAGTGGCATGCTGAACCTTGCCATTTTGCCGACCTTCGGCACGCGCTGGCTGATGCCGATGATCCCCGATTTCGTCGAAAACAATCCCGATATCACCATCAACTTCGTCACCCGCGTCGGTCGCTTCGACTTCGCCAGGGAGAGGCTTGATGCCGCCATCCACTACGGCCTGCCGGACTGGCCGGAGGCCGACTCGACACTGTTGGTGCGCGAAACCGTGGCGCCGGTCGTGTCGCCCGAATTCCTCGCCGGCCGCGCCATCGCCGCACCGGCCGATATCGGCCGCCTGCCGCTGCTGCACATGGCGACGCGTCCTGGCGCCTGGACCGAATGGTTCGAGCATCAGGGCCTGAGCGCGCCGACCGGACCCGGCATGCAGTTCGAACAGTTCGGCACCGCCGCCCAGGCCTGCATGGCGGGGCTCGGCGTGGCGCTGCTGCCGTTGATCCTCATTGCAGGTGAATTGCAGCGCGGCCAGCTGGTGCCGGCGCCAGGCCAGCCCATGCAAAGCCGCAGTGCCTACTATCTCGTCGTCCCGCACGACAAGCGCGGCCATCCGCCGGTCGCCAGTTTTCGCGACTGGCTGCTGGGCCAGGTCGAGAAGGAACCGGCCGTTCTGGCGTGGTAGCTACTTTCGCTTCAGCGCATTCGCCAAAGCAGCACCGAACGCTCCCTGTTGCGCCGGCCGCTCCGGCTGGCGTTGCTGGGGTGCCGGCGAACGTGGTGCCGGCCTGCCGCCACCATTGTCGCGCGGTCCGCTGCGCGGTGCACCGCCCTCGCCGCTATCCTTGCGCATGGAAAGGGCGATGCGCTTGCGCTTGATGTCGACGTCGACGACGCGCACCTTCACCACGTCGCCGGCCTTCACGACCTCATGCGCGTCCTTGATGAACCGATCGGCCAGCTGCGAGACATGCACCAGCCCGTCCTGATGCACTCCGATATCGACGAAGGCGCCGAAGGCGGCCACGTTGGTGACCGTGCCTTCCAGCAGCATGCCGGGCTTCAGATCCTTGATGTCGTCGATGCCGTCGGCGAAGGTCGCCGTCTTGAAGCCTGGGCGCGGGTCGCGGCCGGGCTTTTCCAGCTCCGCCAGGATATCGCGCACCGTCGGCAAGCCGAAACGCTCGTTGACGAAGACGCGTGGGTCGAGTGCCTTGAGCGCGGCACTATCGCCCATCAACGACCGCACATCGCGCCCGCAGGCAGCGACGATCTTCTTCGCCACACCATAGGCCTCCGGATGCACCGACGAGGCGTCGAGCGGCTCGCTGCCATTGGCAATGCGCAGGAAGCCGGCGGATTGTTCGAAGGCCCGAGGTCCGAGCCGCGGCACCTTGAGCAGGTCCTTCCGGCTGGCGAAGGGCCCGGTCGCATCGCGATGCGCAACGATCGCGTCGGCCAGCGATGCGCCCAGACCTGAAACGCGCGCCAAAAGCGGCGCCGAGGCAGTGTTGAGATCGACGCCGACGGCATTGACCGCGTCCTCGACCACCGCTTCCAGCGAGCGGCCGAGACGGTACTGGTCGACATCATGCTGGTACTGGCCGACGCCGATCGATTTGGGTTCGATCTTGACCAGTTCGGCCAGCGGATCCTGCAGCCGCCGGGCGATCGAGACAGCGCCGCGCAACGACACGTCGAGGCCGGGGAATTCCGCCGCCGCCGTCGCCGATGCCGAATAGACCGAGGCGCCGGCCTCGCTGACGATCACTTTCAGTGGCTTCGGCCCGCCGTCCGCCGGCATGTCGGACAGCATGTCGGCCACCAGCTTTTCCGTCTCGCGGCTGCCGGTGCCGTTGCCGATCGAAATCAGCTCGACCTTGTGCTGGCGGATGAGCTTGGCGAGTTCCGCCTGCGTGCCGCGCACATCGTTTCTGGGCGGAAATGGATAGACCGTCGTCGTTGTCAGCACCTTGCCGGTGCCGTCGACCACCGCCACCTTGACGCCGGTGCGGATGCCGGGGTCGAGCCCCATCGTGGCGCGCGAGCCGGCGGGAGCGGCCAGCAGTAGATCCTTGAGGTTGCGGGCAAAGACGTGGATCGCTTCCTCCTCCGCCCGCTCGCGCAGATCGCGCATCAAATCGAGCGTCAGATGCAGCGACAGTTTTATACGCCAGGTCCAGCCCGCCACCTCCATCAGCCATCTGTCACCCGGAAGGCTGCCGCCGATGGCATAGGCATTGGCGATCATCCGCTCGACCGGCTTCACCGGTGAGGTGTCATCGGCATCGACCTCGATGTCAAGCGACAGCA
>NZ_RZPI01000205.1:0-8190 GCF_003998715.1 Mesorhizobium sp. M7A.F.Ca.CA.002.15.2.1 | reverse complement strand
CGGCTGAGGCGGTCATTCGATTTGCGGCAATGCTTGCGGCGGCGATGACAATCGTCGCCGTGCCCGCGTCGGCGCAGACCAACGATCCCAATCCCGACCAGACGAAAATCGACTGCCGCGACGGGACCAATGCGGCAGGCGCCGACTGCGCCAAGGATGGCAGCGACACAGAGGGCGGATCGGATGCGGCGCAATCCGGCGCGGTGTTCCTGCCGGCCCTGATCGTCGACCTGTTTCCCAACCCGGCGGCGCCCCCGACCCCTGTGCCGACGCCACGGCCCGAACCGGCGACGCCGCCGGCCGACACTCAAGCCGGCCCCCCGCCCGGTGGCCCGATCGTCTCGCCGACCGATCTCATTGCCGTTCAGCCGCGGCGCGCGGTGGTTGGCGATTTCGTGCCCGACGAGGTGCTGGTGACCGTCGACGGCGATGCCGGCGCTGTCCAGCAGATCGCCGCCTCCTTCGGCCTGCAGGTGCGCTCGCAGCGCCAGTCGCGGCTGCTTGGCACCACACTGGTGCGCTTCGGCATTCCCGACGGCCGGCCCGTCGGCGTCGTGCTGGCGCAACTGGCCGCCGACGGCCGCACCCAGCGGCGCGAGCCCAATCACGTCTATTCGCTGCAGCAGGCCGCCGGCATCGTCAACTATGCGTTCGACCGCATTGCACTCGATTCCAAGCAGGCCAACGGAGAAAACGTCCGCATCGCGGTGATCGACACCGGCATCGACGACACCAACCCGGCGCTCTCGGGCGTCATTGCCGGGCAGTTCGACGCCATGCCCGACGTGCCAATCGAAAAGCGCGATCACGGCACGTCGATCGACGGGCTGATCGCCGGCGTCGGCGCGCTGGAAGGCATGGCACCGGGCGCAAAAATCTATCACGCCCGCGCCTTCGAGGACGGCAAGTCGACCATGGACGTCATCCTGTCGGCGCTCGACTGGGCGGCGGAACAGGACGTGCGCATCATCAATATGAGCTTTGTCGGGCCGAAGAACGATTTGCTCGGCGTCGCCTGCCGCAATGCCCGCGCGCTCGGCATGGTGCTGGTCGCCGCAGCCGGTAACAACGGGCCGAAGGCGCCCTATGGCTATCCGGCCGCCTTCGATGGTGTCGTCGCGGTGACCGCCACCGATGCCAAGGACGGGCTGATGCCGCAGGCCAATCGCGGCGCCTATGTCTTCATCTCGGCACCCGGCGTCGAGATGGTGGCGCCGAGCGGCGCCGGCTCGGATGTGGTCACAGGCACCTCGTTTGCCGCGGCGATCGTGAGCGGCGCCATCGCCAATCTCATCCATGCCGCGCCCGATCGCTCGGCCGACGACATCGAAAAGGCGCTCGCGGCAACGGCCAGGGATCTCGGCCCCAAGGGACGCGACAATGATTTCGGCTACGGCCTGCTGGACATCAAGGCGGCGGCGGCAAAGGACTAGTCTGCGACAGTCCAAGCCGCGGCTTGCGGAGGACGCACCAGAAAATAGAACGCGACGATGTGCGTGATCATCAGCAGCGGCACGTAGATGATCGGGATCGCGTAGGTGGCGCCCAGTTCGCCCGCACGCTGGGGGAGGCCGACCTGGATGGCGTGGTAATAGTCCACGATGAGGTCGACCGTCCCGACCAGATTGAAGGCGACGACGAGCGCCCAGAAGAGCTGAGGTATCCTCACCGTGAGCAGCGCCAGCATGGCCAGCACTCCTGTTGCAAGGTCGCCGTAGGCAGCAAACACGGCAAAGCCGGCAGGCAAATCGGGGCTGACGACACCCGGAACGAGGAAGACCAGCCCGAAGAAGCGGAAGCTGTGCAGAGCGGCAACAGCGCGCTGCGCCGCGACCCGGTCCATCGACCTGAGCCACGGCAAACCGTATGTAGCGAAGCAAAGCAGCCACGCGACATAGCCCAGAACAAGATGGATTTGGAATAGGACTTCGGTGGACATCTGGCCTCCTCTCGACAATTGGTTCATGCGGCCTCGAACACTGCGGTCAGGATACCGAGCCGACCTTGCATAAGATTTCGTCCGAGGTTGGCCGCAAGCTCAGCGAAGTCCGGTCCCATCACCACGCCGAGATTGGGCGAAGGCGGCGGCCCCGACGCGCGCAACTGTGCGAACCACGCCTTGGCGGCGTCGGTGTCGTCTTGCCATGCCAGCATGCGGAAGCTGGCCGGTTCGATCGCCTCGCGCGTCGCACCGGCTGTTAGGAGAAAGCTCGTCGCCGGCGTTCTCGCCCAGGGAAGCGGATAGTGCGGCTCGCCTCCAGACAGCACGACGTCGTATGTGGCAAACCTGCCGCCTGGCTTCAGCACGCGCCGAATCTCGCTGTAGAGCAGCGTCCGGTCAGAGATGTTCATCGCCACGTGCTGCAACAGCACCGCGTCGAAACGGCCATCGTCGAATGGGAGCTCCAATGCGCTGGCGGTCTGGAACGACAGCTGCCCGCTCTGTCCCGTGCGCTCGGTCAGATAGCGCGCGGCATCCACGAAAGGCTCGCTGAGATCCACGCCAGTAACCCGGCAGCCATAGGTCGCAGCCAGAAAGCGCGCCGGCCCACCGACGCCCGAGCCGACGTCCAGTATCGACATGTCGGCAGCGATCCCCGCCAATTGGGCAAGCTCGGCGGTGGCAGCTAGCCCACGGGTGTGAAACTGGTCGAGAACGCCCAATTGTTGGGGCGTGAGGAGCTGGTCCTCCGGGCCGAGGGCAGCCAACACCGTCTTCAGCCGCTCGGTCAGGCCCGTCGCGCGATAATGGTCGCGTACCCCTTCAAGTTCATCGGTCATCGCATGATGTCTCCTAGGTTCAGCTCATACCTAGGCCCACTTCCATAATTCGACTACCCGGCGTAATAACAACAACCTATGAAGCAGAACTACACAGTCCGACATGGTGCGCTGGAGGGCATCGAGGCGTTCCTGGCTGTCGCCAGGCACCGCAACTTCCGCCGCGCCGCAGCGCAACTCGGCGTGACACCGTCCGCCGTGAGCCAGGCGGTGCGCGCGCTGGAGGCACGCATGGGTGCGGCGCTGTTCGTCCGCACGACACGGAGCGTCGGCTTGACCGAGCCTGGCCAGCGGTTCCTCGATCGTGCCGGCCCTGCTTTCGAAGAACTCGTCGCGGCCGGCGAGGCCGTGCGTGACATCGGCCAACGGCCGACCGGTCTGCTGCGCCTGTCCGTGCCCCGCGCTGTCGTGCCGTTGATCCTGGAGCCGATGATCGCGTCGTTCTGCCGGGCTTACCCCGAGATCGAGCTGGAGATCGCCGCGAGCGACGAGATGGTCGATCTCGCGGCCGGCGGGTTCGATGCCGGCATCCGTCTCGGCCAGTTCATTGCGGTCGACATGGTCGCGGTGCGGCTAACCCCATCGTTTTCGTTCGTGGTCGTCGGCAGCCCTGACTATCTCAAACGCCACGGCCGCCCCGAACGCGTCGACGATCTGCGCAACCACGCCTGCCTGCGCTTGCGCCGTTCGAATGGCGCCATAGCGCCCTGGGCTTTCGTCGACGGCAACGAGACGATCGAGGCGATGCTCTCAGGCCCGCTGATAGCGCACGATTATCCGACATTGCTCGGGGCCGCGATGCGGGGCGTCGGGCTGGCGCAGACGCCTCGACCAATCGCTGAAGCTCCGATAGCCGAAGGTAAACTGGAACCGATGCTGGACGGCATCGCCGCCACGACGCCGGGCGTCTTCCTGTATCATCCCGGCAAGCGCCAAGTCCTGCCGAAGCTGCGCGCCTTCATCGACCACCTCAAATCCGCGGCGTGAGATGTCGGAATCCGGCCCCCTTGCGGTGGTCTCGCTACTGCCGGCGTCGGGCGAGATTGATGCGGCGTGAGTGTCGCGTCTCAACTCGATCCCGCAGAGCACATGGCTTTGATCTCCAGCTACGCCGGCGCACCGGCGACTGACCCTCTCACCACCAGGTCGACCGGCCAGACCTCGCCTCGCGCGCCCTCCTCCAGTCCTGAAATCCGTGCCGCCAGCCGCTCGGCGACACGGGCGCCGGCGAGACGGATCGATGAACGCGTCGTCGACAGCGGCACCGAGAAATTCTCCGGCCTCAGCCAGGGGAAGACATCGTCATGGGCGATCAGCGAGACGTCGCCCGGGATGCTCAAGCCGAGGTCGCGCACCGCACGCACGACGCCCAGCGCCATGATCAGGCTGGAGCAGGCGATCGCCGTCGGCGCGTCGTCCCCTTCCAGCAAACGCCTGGTGGCGCGGTAGCCGTTCTCCTCGGTCATATCGACCGAGCAGACATGGCGTTCGATCAATGTCAGTCCGCTCGCGGCGAGTGCCCGGCGCACGCCGCGTTCGCGATGGATGGCGAAGGTCTCGCGGCCGTCACCGTTGATCAGCGCCAGCCGCCGATGACCGAGCTGGATCAGCAGCCTGGCCGCTTCGTGGAAGGCGCCCTCATTGTCGATGTCGGTGAAGGCGTAGTCGAAATCGAAGCCCTCACTGCGGCCATGGACGATGAAGGGAATGCCGAGCGTGTTGACCAGCGCCACGCGCCGGTCAGCGGGCCTTGGAGAGGAGATATAAACAGCGTCGACCTGCCGGTTGGCGACGATGCGCCGGTAGGTCGTCTCCTGGTCGTCGGCGTCGGCCGGCGACAGCACAAGGTCGAGCTCGTGCGAGCGGGCATAGTCGCCAAGGCCGGACAGGAACTCGACGAAATGCGGATCGATGTCGACGGACGCACCGGTCGGCAGGACATAGCCGATCATGCCGGTCTTGCCGGTCGCCAGCCGGCGCGCGCTCGGGTTGGGCCGATAGCCATGGCGCTTGGCGGCATCCATGACACGCCTGCGCGTCTCCTCGTTGACCTCGGGATAGCCGTTCAGCGCGCGGCTTACCGTGGTTTGCGAAAGTGCCAGCATGTGGGCGAGCTGCTTGAGGTTCACGAAAGTCTCCATTCCCTCAAAGCGCTTTTAAATTGAATCGACCCAAGTGCCACCGGGGCCGAGCCATACGAAGCCCAACCATAGACGCGGTTTGGGCATGTTTGAAACAAAAATTGCTGCTGCACTGCCATAATAGCATGCTGCGACGCACTTTTAGGGCGAAAATGCGCGAACCTAAATCGATTGATTCGCCAGCCTCTTGACTTCCCCGCGATTCAATGGCGTGATCGAAAAAGCCAAAGCGCTTTGGAAGACTCTTCGAAAGGTTGCGGTTCCTTTCCGACTGAGTCACAGTCCTGCGGCGTCGGCGGGCGGAATGGAGGTTCCGTCCGGTGTGTGAGACCCACTGGGAGGAATACCGATGAAGAAAATGCTTTTGCTGGGTGCTGCGTTTGCCACGTTCGCCCTGAACGCGCCCGCGCAGGCCGAACTGAAGTTCAAGCCCGGCGAAGACAAGCGCTTCAACTGGGCGAACTACGAAGAGCTCAAGAAAGTCGACCTCAAGGGTGAAACGCTGTCGATCTTCGGACCGTGGCGCGGCGAGGACGAAGGCCTGGTGCGCGGCGTCCTCGACTATTTCTCGGAAGCCACCGGCGTCGAGATCAAATACTCCTCCTCGGAGAATTACGAGCAGCAGATCGTCATCGACACGCAGGCCGGCAGCCCGCCGAACATCGCCGTGCTGCCGCAGCCGGGCCTCATCCAGGACCTGGCGTCGAAGGGCCTTTTGACGCCGCTCGGTGACGACACCGCCAAATGGGTCAAGGACAATTACGGCGCCGGCCAGTCATGGGTCGATCTCGGCACCTTCAAGGACAAGGACGGCA
Organism: Mesorhizobium sp. M7A.F.Ca.CA.002.15.2.1; assembly: GCF_003998715.1. NCBI lineage: Bacteria > Pseudomonadati > Pseudomonadota > Alphaproteobacteria > Hyphomicrobiales > Phyllobacteriaceae > Mesorhizobium > Mesorhizobium sp. M7A.F.Ca.CA.002.15.2.1. The sequence goes on along the minus strand of NZ_RZPI01000205.1, from coordinate 2,453 downwards.
AGCCGGGCTTCTTCGCCTTCCCTTACAAGGCCGACGTGAAGTCGCTGGTCTGGTACTCGCCGGACAATTTCGAGGAAGCCGGCTACAAGGTGCCGAAGACCCAGGAAGAACTCGCCGATCTCGAAAAGAAGATCATCGCCGATGGCGGCAAGCCGTGGTGCATCGGCCTCGGCTCCGGCGGTGCCACCGGCTGGCCGGCAACCGACTGGGTCGAAGACCTGATGCTGCGCACCCAGCCTCCGGAGGTCTACGACAAATGGGTGAAGAACGAGATCCCGTTCAACGATCCGGCGGTGGTCAACGCCATCGACATTTTCGGCAAGATCGCGACCGACGACAAGATGGTCGACGGCGGCGCCAAGGCGGTTGCGGCGACCGACTTCCGCGACAGCCCGAAGGGCCTCTTTTCGGTGCCGCCGAAATGCTACCTGCACCACCAGGCATCGTTCATTCCGACCTTCTTCCCGGAAGGCACCAAGGTCGGCCAGGACGCGGACTTCTTCTACTTCCCGCCCTATGCCGCCAAGCCTGAACTGGGCACGCCCGTGCTCGGCGCCGGTACGCTGGCGATGATCACCAAGGACAGCAAGAGTGCGCGCGCGTTCATCGAATTCCTGAAGATGCCGCTCGCCCACGAGATCTGGATGGCCGAGGGCGGCTTCGTGACGCCGCTCAAGTCGGTCAACAAGGATGCCTATGCCAGCGACGCGCTGAAGAAACAGGGCGAAATCCTCGCCAATGCCTCGACTTTCCGCTTCGACGGTTCCGACCTGATGCCGGGCAAGATCGGCGCCGGCGCCTTCTGGACCGGCATGATCGACCTGGTCGGCGGCAAGTCGGCACAGGACGTCGCCACCGACATCCAGAAGAGCTGGGACGCCATCAAGTAGACGGCTGGCACGTAGACGACCAACCATTCTCGCACTGGATTCGGACCGTACCGGCCCGGATCCGACGGCGGCCCGTGCCGCAGCCTTTCGTCATGAGCGCATTGACATGAAGCGCGATCGGCAATGTGCGCAAGCCGCCGATGACGCGCTCCAAACAACTGAATCGGCGCCTGGTCCCCGTCACCAAGGTCATTCCTTGTCGGGTCATGCGCAGGGGGAGAGGGACCCATGGCGGCTCAGATTTTCTCGGCCATATTCGTCATCATCGTCGGCGTCGGCGGTTGCGTCGCCTATTTCTGGGGCGCCAACAAACTGGTCGACCTGATATTCCCGTCACGCGGCGTCGCCGGTGCCGCGGCCATCGACAATCTACGCCGGCAAGGGTTGGTCCGCCCATGGCTGTTCGTCGGCCCGGCGATGATCATCCTCACCATTTACCTGATCTATCCGGTGGTCGAGACGCTGCGGCTGTCGTTCCTCGATCGCGGCGGCATCAGTTTCGTCGGCCTGGCGAACTATGAATGGGCGTTCGGCGACCGCGAGTTCCGCAACTCGATCCTCAACAACATCATCTGGCTGGCGGTGGTGCCGGCCGCCTGCACCTTCCTCGGGCTGATCATCGCCGTGCTTACGGACAAGATCTGGTGGGGCACGATCGCCAAGAGCCTGATCTTCCTGCCGCTGGCGATCTCCTTCGTCGGCGCCAGCGTGATCTGGAAATTCATCTACGAGTATCGGGGCGAGGGCCAGACGCAGATCGGCATCCTCAACGCCATCATCCAGCATTTCGGCGGCCAGCCGCAGGTCTGGATATCGCTGCCGTTCTGGAACAATTTCTTCCTGATGATCATCCTGATCTGGATCCAGACCGGCTTTGCCATGGTCATCCTGTCTTCCGCCCTGCGCGGCATCCCCGAGGAAACGCTGGAAGCCGCCGTCATCGACGGCGCCAATCCGTTCCAGATCTTCTGGAAGATCATGGTGCCGCAGATCTGGGGCACCATCGCCGTGGTCTGGACCACGATCACCATTCTGGTGCTCAAAGTATTCGACATCGTGCTGACCATGACCAACGGCCAGTGGAACAGCCAGGTGCTGGCCAATCTGATGTTCGACTGGATGTTCCGCGGCGGCGGCGATTTCGGCCGCGGCGCCACCATCGCCATCATCATCATGATTGCGGTCATTCCGATCATGGTCTGGAACATCCGACAGGCGAACAAAGAGACGGGAGGACATTGAGATGGCCGTCGCGACCGGAAATTCCTTCGCCAGCCGCTTCGGCGTCCACATCGCCGTGCTCATCTTCGTCGCGATCTGGACCATACCGACCCTTGGCATCCTGGTTTCGTCGCTGCGCGACAAGAACCAGATCATCGCCTCGGGCTGGTGGAACTCGTTCGCCAGTTCCACACAGACGGAAGCCGGCCGGCTGCCGCCCGCCTCGGCGCAAGTCGAGAAGGACGGCAAGTTCGTGCTCGAGGGCAATATCTTCGGCGACGGCACCAAGCGCGACATCAGCGCCTTCGGAATCAAATCGGCGGCACCGACGCAGTATCCCGC
>NZ_RZPI01000204.1:0-8200 GCF_003998715.1 Mesorhizobium sp. M7A.F.Ca.CA.002.15.2.1 | reverse complement strand
GTGTTCATCCGTGGCGAGGATTGCACGTCGGTGCCGCCGGCCAAGCGCCCGACGACGACGGTGTTCCAGGACTATGCGCTGTTTCCGCATATGAGCGTCGGCAGCAATGTCGGCTTCGGCCTGCGCATGCAGGGCGTCGACGGCGCGACACGCGCCGCAAAGGCGCGCGAGGCGCTGGCGCTGGTCGGTCTCGCCTCTGCCTTCGACAAGAAGCCGCATCAGCTCTCCGGCGGCCAACGGCAGCGCGTGGCGCTGGCGCGGGCGCTGGTGATCGAGCCGGCGGTGCTGTTGCTCGACGAGCCGCTCGGCGCCCTCGACCTCAAACTTCGCCGGCAGATGCAGGATGAATTGAAGGCGATCCAGAAGCGCGTCGGCACCGCCTTTATCCATGTCACGCACGACCAGGAAGAGGCGATGGCGCTGGCCGACCATTGCGTGGTGATGAATGACGGGCGCATCGAGGACGAAGGTCCGCCAGAGCGCGTCTACGCACGGCCGGCGACGCGTTTTTCGGCGACCTTCATGGGCGAAAGCACGATCCTCGCCGGCACGGTCACGGAGGCGAAGGATAGGACAAGCACCGTCGCGACGCCGGTCGGGCCGGTCTCGCTGCCCGGCGCCTTGCCGGTCGGCTCTACCGTTGCGCTGGCCATACGGCCGGAGCATCTTGTCCTCGGCGAGGCGCGCGGCGGTGTCAGGCTTGGCACAGCCGAGGTGAGCGACGTGGTTTTCCAGGGCAGCTTCAAGCGCGTGCTCGCCGTTTCCGTCGAGGACCCTTCGCTCCACTTCATCGCCAAATTGCCCGCGACGGCGACCGTCCAGCCGGGCGACAGGGTCGCGATTTCCTGCGATACCGACCAGATCATCCTGCTGACGGACTGAACTTTCTGACGGATTGAAACATGGCAACGCTTGCGGTCATCGAGGCACCAGACTGGTACGAGACCATCCGCATGAGCGATGGCGTGACCTTGATCCACGAGCCTTGGATAAAACCGTTCTTCCGCTGCAACATGTGGCATGTGCGCGGCCGCGATCGTGACCTTCTGTTCGACACCGGGCTTGGCCATTTCAGCCTCAGGCGTCACGTGCCGTTGGTCAGCGAGCGCAAGCTGATTTGCGTCGCCAGCCACACGCATTTCGATCATATAGGCTGCCACCACGAATTTCCCGAACGGTGCGTGCACGCCGCCGAGGCCGGGATCCTCGCCGATCCGCGTAACGAGTGGACGGCAGCCGACACCTATGCGACCGACGAAATGTTCGATTGCCAGCCGCAAGGCTGGAACACGGCGCGCTACCGTATTCCGCCCGCACCGGCAGGCCGTTTGCTCAAGCATGGGGACGTCGTCGATCTCGGCGATCGTGCCTTCGAGGTGATCCACACGCCCGGCCATTCGCCCGGCGGCATCGCGCTCTATGAAAACAGGACGGGCATCCTGTTATCAGGCGATATCATCTATGACGGCCCGCTGATCGACGACGTCTACCACTCGGACATATCAGACTACATGGCGACACTGCTGCGCCTGCGCGACCTCGATGTCTCGGTCGTGCATGGCGGCCATTTCCCGAGTTTCGGCAAGGTGCGCTACCGCCAGCTTGTCGACGAGTATCTGGAACAGAAGCGGCAGGCCGGCTGCCATCTGCGGCAGCCATGAAAGCGGTCAGAGCGGTTCACCGTTTCACGGAAACGGCGAACCACTCCAACTCCTTGTTTGGCGCAATTCCGGACGGAAAACCGTTTCACACTTTTCCTGGAATTGCTCTAGCGCATCAGTTCGAAATGCCGCGGGAATGCCTGATGCAGCAGGAGCAGCATGGTCTTGCGCAGCACGTTGGTGTCACGGCTGGATGGATTGAGATGATCCCAATACCAGGCGCCGTGGACCAGATAATTCAGGCTCTCCGACAGCGTGTCGATGTCGACGTCGGTGTAACCGCCGCTGCGCGAAATCTCGATCAGCAACTCGCGCGCTTCGGCGGTGTAGGCAAGATCGCTCGGCAGGCCGATCTCATTGTAGATCTGCATGCTCTTGCGGTCGCTGGAGAACACGACAAAGACCGAAACCCATTTCGGGTGCTGGCGGGCGAAACGTTGCGCGCAATCGACCGCGCCCAGGGCCCGCTCAACCGGCGACAGGCCGGGCGCTCGCACCAGCGTCACCCACAGCTCGTCGTATCGATCGCTGAGATACTGCAGGACGGCGCGAAACAGGTTCTCCTTGCTGCGGAAATGGAAGACGACCAGGGCATTGGACGAGCCGACATGTTCGGCGATGCGCTGCATGGTGACGCTTGCCAGTCCCTCCTCCGCGATGAGCTCGATGGTGGCGTCGATGATCCGCTGCACGCTGGCTTCGCCGCGTTCGCGCCGACGGTCCTTGGGCGGCGCGGCATCGTTTGCCGCACGTCCATTCTTCGCCGTTGCGCCTTTGCGTTTTGCCGCCGCAGTGTTTTGTTGCGCCATCTTCGTCCAGCTCCTTTCGGACTTCTGCCGGCGATCGCCGGCGCCGCCACGGATCCGTCTATTCGAGGTGTCCGGCGTCGGCTCACCACAACCGAAACCGCAGATCAACCACGATCGCGGCAAGGGCCGCATCGCCCTGTTATAGCGACGGGCGCGTTTCGGCGTTTGTGTACCACTGCCCCTTGGCCATCTCATAGGCCATGGCCGCCCGGAAGACATCGGCATCGCAATAGGTGCGGCCGACGATCTGGATGCCTGTCGGCACGCCGCTTGCCGCCCGGCCCGACGGCACGGATAGAACCGGACAGCGGCTCATCATGTTGAACGGCGTCGTCATCACCCAGCCAAGCGACGGGTTCACCTGCTTGCCGTTGATCTCGACCGTGCCCGTTGTCTGATCGAACTCCGCCGGCACGGCGGGAAGCGCGTTGGTCGGGCAGATCAGCACATCGTAGGTCTCCAGCAGCGGCCCCAGCGTCTGGTACATCCTGGCCGCCACTTCCAGTGTTCCGACAAAGTCCGTCGCCTTCGACCTTTGCCCGTCCTCGGCGAACTGCCTGGCATAGCTCGTCATGTCCTTGCCGTGCTCCTTGAGCAGTTGCGACAGTGAGGCGCCGAACAGATGTTCGAGATAGGCCATGCCCGCCTTGAGCACGTCGTCGCCCCAGCCCAGATCGACTTCCTCGACCGTGGCGCCAAGCGAGCGAAACACATCGCAGGCGGCAAGCGTGTTCTTGCGCACGTCCGGATCGACCTCGAAAGAACCGAGGTCCATCGAGAAAGCAATCTTCCAGCCCTTGATCGGCTTGTAGTCGCTGGGCAGGCGCAGTTTGGGGCGGAGCGTGGCGATGTCGAGCGGGCTCGGTCCGGCCATCACGTTCTGCAGCAGGATCGCATCCCCGACGTTTCGCGCCAAAGGTCCGGTGTGGCAGTAGAAATCGAGGTTGAACGGCGGCTCGTCCGGATTGCGCCCGTAAGGCGGCTTGAAGCCGACAAGACCGCAGGCCGACGCGGGAATTCGGATCGACCCGGCAATGTCCGAGCCGGTGGCGATCGACGACGTGCCGGACGCCAGCGTCGCCGCGGCACCGCCGGACGAACCGCCGGGCGTGAAATCCGGGTTCCACGGATTGCGCGTCACGCCCCAGCGTTTCGACCAGGTGTAGCCGGCGCAGCTGAATTCAGGCGTCGCCGTGCGGGCATGGACAATGCCTCCGGCCTTGATGATGCGCTCGTTCATCGTCGACGTATGGCCACCGATGGCATCCCGGGACAGCAGCGAGCCGTGCGAGGTCGGCTTGTCCTTGATGTAGCTCTCGTCCTTGATGCCGATCGGCAGCCCCTCGAGCGCCCCGGTACGGGCCCCCCTGGCGTATTTCGCCTCGGCTTTCCTGGCCAGATCCATCGCCTCGTCGAAATGCGTGAAGGTGAGGCAGTTGATCGTCGGCTTGGTGGCTTCGGCGCGGCGGATGGTGGCCTGCATCAGTTCGACGGGCGAAAGCTTCTTTGCCTTGAACAGCCGCAGCGCCTCGCTGGCCGGCATGTAGCAAAGGTCGAGATCGGTCATGGGAAGTCTCCTGCGATCTGCGCATCGCGTTGCATGGACGGAGATGACCGCGCCGCGTGCTGCGGCGCGGGAAAGCCTGGTCAGGTCATTTCTGCAGATCGGTCCAGATCTTCGTGTAGAGCGCCTGCACGTCGGGCGGGCATGCCTGCATGAACTGGCCCTTGGCGGCGAAATCGGCGGGAATGTTGACTTCCGGCGCGGTCTTCATGTCGTCGGGCATGAAGGCTTCCGAGCCCTTGATGCCGTTCGAATAACGCGCAAAGGCTGAGATCAGCGCCGCATTCTGCGGATCCATGATGAAATTCTGGAACAGCTTGGCGTTGTCGACGTTTTTGGCGTCCTTGAGGACAGCGACATTGTCCATCCAGATCGGATAGCCTTCCTTGGGATAGCCATAGACGATCTTGTCGTTCTCAAGCCGCTCGCGCAGCGATATGCCGTTCCAGTTGACGCCCGCGGCGATGTCGCCCCTGCCCAGGCCGTCGACGGCCGCATAGTCGAGCGAAAGCCATTTCGCCTTGGCCTCCACCAGCTTGTCATGCACCTTCTTCAGCATCTGCATGTCGCTGCTGCAATATTTGCCACCCTCGTAAGCGATGGCGAGGAACATGATGTCACCCATTTCGGGTACGACATTGATCTTGCCGACGAGTTCGGGGGGTGGGTCGAGGAAGATCGCCGATGTGTTGGGGTCGCCGGCATAAACCGACTTGTTCACCGAAATGCCGGTCGTTCCCCACTGCCATGGAACGGTATATTTGCGGCCTGGATCGAATGGAACATCGACCCACCTGGGATCGACGTTCTTGAAGTTCTCCATCTTGTTGGGATCGGTCTCCAAGAGCAGACCTTCGCTGATCCAGACCGGCACGACGCTCGCCGAGGGCACGACGATGTCATAGCCGGAGGCGCCCTGCCGGACCTTGGCCAGGGCGGTATCGTTGGAATCATAGTCGGTGACGGTGACCTTGACCTTGTAGGTCTCCTCGAACTTCTTGATCAGCTCGGGACTGGTGTAGTTGCCCCAATTGTAGATGTTGAGTTCGCCGTCGGCATGGGCAACGCCCGTGACAGTCAGCAGCGACAGGCCGATGGCCGTCGCGGTCAGTTTCCAGTTCATGCTGTATGCTCCCATTGTTGGGACCGGCGGCGTTACGGCCTCAGGTCCGTTTCCTGCTGACGAAAAGATGGCCGCGACAATGCCGATCGACGGCACGAGAACGGCCGTCGGCATCGCATTTGCGGCATGCGGCGCACCGGCAACGGCAAGCCGCATCGCAGTCGAGATATTCCCCTCTTCACGGTGGCCATTCACCGGCTGGCGCCGGCTGTCCAACTCAATTCGCGACCTCAGGAGTAACTATGACTAAACATGCAGTCAATATCTTTATGCGGATACGGCCATGGCTCGCCGATCGATGCGCCCGATGCGGTGGTGACCAAGTGGGCAGCCAGGAAAGAGCTTTGGCCGCGACGTCGGGCGCGTCAGGCCGTTGGGGCCGCAACGGTTCCGGCCGCAATTCGCTGACGGAACCAATCGAAGGTGCGCCCGATGCCTTCCTGATAGCCCGTCCTGGCTTCCCAGCCAGGAAGGACATGCCTCGCCGACGTCAGGTCCGGACGCCGATTTGTCGGATCCTGGGGAGCCGGAGGGTGGTGCTCGATGCGGCTGCCGGGGACAAGCGACCTGACGAATTCCGCGATGCGCAGGACGGAAACCTCGTGATCGTTGCCGATGTTCAGAGGGCCGCGATGCGAGATGCCGTCGCGCCAGAAGTAACGTTCCAGCCCCTCGACGATGTCGTCGACATAACCCCAACTGCGCGATTGGGACCCGTCGCCATAGACCGTCAGCACCCCGGTTGTCAGAGCCTGGATGGCAAAGTTCGAAACGGCGCGTCCGTCGTCGATGCGGGTTCGCGGCCCATATGTGTTGAAAATCCTGACGACGCGAATGTCGAGCCCGACAACCCGCTGCTGTTCGAACAGCAATGCCTCGGTGCAGCGTTTGCTTTCATCATAAGAGGCCCTGGGACCGGTGCAGTCCACCGATCCCCTGTAACTCTCGGGTTGGGGTGAAACCAGGGGGTCGCCATAGACTTCCGAGGTCGAGGCGAAGCAGAAACGGCCGCCGGGCTTGAGCAGCGTCAGAAGATTGAGCGCGCCGCCGATGTTGGCCTTGATCGTGCGTACCGGCTCGCGCATGTACCAAAGCGGCGAAGCCGGCGACGCGAGATGGATGATCTCATCGAAGCGTTGAAGGGATGAAAAGCTTTCGGCATCGGCAATCTGCAGATCGAAACGCGGATCGGCGATATGTGCGACGTTGTCTCGCGTCCCGGTCCAAAGATTGTCGACGACGATCAGCTTTTCCAGATCGCTTCGCCGCAACAGACGGTCGACCAGATGTGAGCCGAGGAAGCCGCAGCCACCAGAAATCAACACGCTGCGCGACATGGAACCCCCTGCTCCAGACACCCGGCCAGTCAACGAGCCGCAGGGCTTGTTTCCCAACAACGGCGGATACGAGGCTACCCAAAAACCTTTCCGCCAATCGGTGCACCCATCTACACCGCCAAGCGCCGCGAGTGCAAACAGCAAGCTTTCACGAGTGGAACGTGCGGCAGCCGACCGGCCTCTGCTTTTAAGGAGAGAAACTGCCGCGCGATGTCGCGCACCGAAGCGGCCGCCAATGCCGCCGGTCGTCCGAAAGGATGATCAGGTTACAGCGCTACAGCGCCCTTTGCGGGCATGGCGCTCCGGCTGCGTCACCACAGCGCGACGCCGTGGGCTGCGGTCGGAAGCTCGTCTCTTCGGACTGGCGCACCAGTTCGGCAAAGAGCAGCGCGAAGCTTCCCAGCATCAGAAAGACAATGATCAGGCGTGTTACCGGCAATATGTCGGCCTCGACTGGCTAGCCCCCACGCCACCCATCCACTGCCGGCTAACATGACCGATCCGGCTTTACGAGACTTTAAGGCCGGTCTTAACCATCACATTCGCGTAGCCTTTGTCATGATACGCGAACGCATGTCCGCATCCGCCGTCCCGCGGTCGCCTCGCCATCCCGGAATGGCATTGCCATCCGGGATGGCGGCTCCGTTTGCAGACCTACCCCGCCCATGCTACCCCGAAATTGGCGCGGCCCTGCCGCTGCCACCGGTCGTCATCGGGGAGCCATGAGCAAAGCCGCCAGCCACATCGCCTTCGTCTCGTCCGACACCGCTGACGCCAAGACGGCGCTGGAAAGCCTGTCGGCGCGCTATGGCCAGTCTTCCGTCGAGGAGGCCGAGATCGTCGTTGCCCTTGGGGGTGACGGCTTCCTGCTGCAGACCCTGCGCGACACGATGGGGACCGGCAAGAAGGTCTACGGCATGAACCGTGGCACCATCGGCTTCCTGATGAACGAGTATCGTTCCGGTGGCCTGACCGAGCGTCTCGAAGCCGCCGTCGCCGAAACCATCCGCCCGCTGGAGATGCTGGCCGTGACCTCGGAAGGCGAAACGATTTCGGCACTGGCTATCAACGAGGTGGCGCTGTGGCGTCAATCGTACCAGACGGCCAAGATCCGCATCACCGTCGACGAACAGGTCCGGCTTGAGGAACTGAACTGCGACGGCGTCATGATCGCAACCCCGGCCGGGTCCACCGCCTACAATCTTTCGGCGCACGGGCCGATCCTGCCGCTCGACGCGCCGCTGCTGGCGCTGACCCCGGTCAGCCCGTTTCGCCCGCGCCGCTGGCGCGGCGCGCTGCTCTCCAACAAAGCGACGGTGCGCTTCGACATCCGCGAGCCGGAAAAGCGGCCGGTGAACGCCGCCGCCGACCATACCGAGGTCAAGGCGGTGACCTCGGTGACGGTGCGAGAATCACCCACGGCGACAGCAACGTTGCTGTTCGATCCCAATCATTCCTGGAACGAGCGTATTCTCGCCGAACAGTTCCGCTATTGAGCCGGCTCTGCGACCGACAGGTCGATTAAGCATCCCGATTAAGGTTACAACTTCACAATCGTGCCATTGCTGCCCGTTTCTGTTGACAAATCGAGGGCTTGCTCCTAATTGCAATACCGATCTTGCAGGCGCGTGGCGCTTGCCGCGACGCCATTAGACGCCGTTGCGCTTCCCCGAACCAGCCAAAGACAACAACACTTGTCCTCAGAC
>NZ_RZPI01000203.1:0-8200 GCF_003998715.1 Mesorhizobium sp. M7A.F.Ca.CA.002.15.2.1 | reverse complement strand
CACCCGGAGCACCCACGATGGACTGGCCGGCACGATGGACTGGTCTGCTCGATGGACTGGCCGGCAAGCCCGTCCGGCACGGCAATCGCCATCGACTCCGGAATGCTTATCCAAAGTGCGGCGCTTTTCAAGGCGAAAGTTTTAAGCTTAAAAAGCTGCGATGTCCGTTGCGTGGTGGACACGGTGCGGCCCGCTGGAACCGATACCCGCGAGCGATGGTGACGCCAAGCTATTTCAGGCTTGAAATATTTCCGCGCGGGCCTAGCGTGCGATCTTCGCCGGGAGGTCGCGACGTGAACAAACCACACCCTTTGCACGGCTCGAACAGACTGAAGCTTGGCGTCTTTTCGACCAATGCCGATGGCGGGCTTGCCATCACCGATGTGCCGGAGCGCTGGGCGGCGAGCTGGCAGGACAATGTGACCGCAGCCCAGATCGCCGACCGCGCCGGGCTGGAGTTCATGCTGCCGATCGCGCGTTGGCGCGGCTTCGGCGGCCGCAACAAGGTGCGCGAATGGTCGTTCGAGACCTTCACCTGGGCGGCGGCACTCGCCATGGCCACCGAGCAGATCGGCCTGTTCATGACCGTGCATGTGCCGCTGGTGCATCCGCTCTATGCCGCCAAGGCGCTGGCGACGGTCGACCATATCAGCCAGGGACGCGCGGGCTTGAACATCGTCTGCGGCTGGAACCCGAAGGAATTCGGCATGTTCGGCACGCCTTTGGTCGAGAAGGGCTACGATCAGGCGGCCGAATGGATCGAAATCCTGGAAAAGCTTTATGCGTCGGCCGAGCCGCTCGATTACGAAGGCACTTATTACCGCCTCAAGGAGGCTGTCAGCCGGCCGGCCAGTCTGCAGGTTCCGCGCCCCGTGACCATGAACGCCGCCTTCGGCGGGCCGGGCCGCGATTTCGCTGCCGCCCGGTGCGATTATCTGTTCACGACATTTTCGGAAATGAGCGATGCCGGCAAGCATGTCGCCGACATCAGCGAGCGGGCCGATAAGGCAGGCCGCGATGTCGGCGTCTACACCGTGGCGCATGTCGTCTGCCGCCCGACGATGGAAGAGGCGCAGGCCTACTACACGCGCTACGCCGTCGATATGGCCGACCATGACGCCGTCGATGCCCACATGGCCGGCAAGAAGGAATTCTCGCAATCGCACGACCCGCACGCCTATGACCGCTACCGGCAGCGTTTCGCCGGCGGCGCCGGCACCTACCCGCTGATCGGAACGCCGGAAACGATCGCCGCCGACATGGTCGCAATTGCCGGGCACGGCTATCAGGGCATCGCGCTGTCCTTCGTCAACTACACGCAAGAACTGCCCTATTTCTGCGATCACGTGCTGCCGATCTTGAGGCAGGCGGGGCTTCGCGAATAATTTATTCCTGAGGCAGCCAATAATTTATTCCGGAATGACGGCGGTGGCCTGGATTTCGATCTTGGCGCGATCCTCGACCAGCGCCACCACCTGCATGGCGGCCATCGCCGGAAAATGCCGGCCGATGACCTCGCGATAGGCCTCGCCGATACCCCTGAGATTGGCAAGGTATTCGGCCTTGTCGGTGAAGTACCAGGTCATCGAGGTGATGTGCTGCGGCCCCGCGCCGGCTTCCGCCAGCACCGCGACGATGTTCTGAAGCGTTTGCCGCACCTGGCCGACGAAGTCGTCGGTTTCGAACTGGCATTGGCCGTTCCAGCCGACCTGTCCGCCAACGAAGACGAGCCGACCGCGCGCCGCGACGCCGTTGGCGTAGCCGACAGGTTTGGCCCAGCCTTCCGGCTGCAGAATCTGGTGCATTTCAGTCTCCCGATTCGTCAAAACTCGGTTCGCAATATCCATTGTCAAAACAGTCTGGTCCGTGGGCGCGACCTGCTTCAGGCCGCGCCCATCACTTGCCGCGCAATCACCACTTTCTGCACGTCGGAGGCACCCTCATAGATGCGCAGCGCGCGGATCTCGCGATACAGGCTTTCGACGATGTGGCCTTTGCGGACGCCGTCGCCGCCGTGCAGCTGCACGGCCTTGTCGATCACCTCTTGCGCCCTGTCGGTGGCAAACAGCTTGGCCATCGCCGCCTCGCGGGTGACGCGGGGCGCACCCATGTCCTTGGTCCAGGCGGCGCGGTAGACCAGCAGCGCCGCCGCATCGACATCGAGCGCCATGTCGGCGATGTGCCCCTGCACCATTTGCAATTCGGCCATCGGCGCGCCGAATAGTTTGCGCTCGGCCACGCGTTTGATGCTTTCATCCAGTGCACGGCGGGCAAAGCCGAGTGCCGCCGCACCGACGGTCGAGCGGAACACATCGAGCACCGACATGGCGATGCGGAAGCCGTCGCCTGGCTTGCCGATCAGTGCGGTGGCCGGCAGGCGGACCCGCTCGAAAGACAGCCGCGCCAGCGGATGCGGCGCGATCACTTCGAGCCGTTCGGCGATGCCAAGGCCCTTGGCGTCGCCAGGCACGAGGAAAGCGGAAAGTCCCTTGGCGCCCGGCGCCTCGCCGGTGCGGGCAAAGACGACATAGAGGTCGGCGATGCCGCCATTGGAGATCCAGGTTTTTTCGCCTGTAAGAACGTAGCTGTCGCCGTCGCGGGTCGCCGTCATTTCCGTGTTGGCGACATCTGATCCCGAGCGCGGCTCCGACAGGGCGAAGGCTGATATCGCCTTGCCGGCGCGCGTCTTCGAAAGCCATTGCCGCTGCTCCACCGTGCCGAACAGGCTGAGCGCGCCGGTGCCCAGCCCCTGCATGGCGAAGGCGAAATCGGCCAACCCGTCATGGCGGGCGAGCGTCTCGCGCGTGATGCACAAAGTGCGGACGTCGAGGGGACCCGGGTTGTCGGTGTCGAGCGCCGTTGGCTTCAGCCAGCCGTCTCGGCCGAGCTTGCTGACCAGCTCGCGGCAGGCGGCGTCGACATCATGGTGATCGACTGGGAGGTTGGTCGTGCACCATGTCTCGAGGTGCTCGGCTAGTTCGCGATGGCGGTCTTCGAAGAACGGCCAGGAGAGGAAGGAACGGTCAGGCATTGGTGGCCCCGCTATTGAGGCCTTGCGCACTACGGCGCCCCCCTCCCGCCAACGTCTCCACGCAAAGCATCATCCTCAATCCCCCTCGAACACCGGCTTTTCCTTGGCCACGAACGCCTTGTAGGCGCGTTCGAAGTCGCGGGTCTGCATGCAGATCGCTTGCGCCTGCGCTTCCGCCTCGATCGCCTGGTCGAGGCCCATCGACCATTCCTGGTTGAGCTGGGTCTTGGTGATGCCGTGCGCGAAGGTCGGGCCGGAGACGATGCGCGCCGCCATGTCGAGCGCGTCGGCTTCAAGCGCGGCGGCATCGACCAGCCGGTTGTAGAAACCCCAGCGTTCGCCTTCATCAGCCGTCATGGTGCGGCCGGTGTAGAGCAGTTCGGCGGCGCGGCCCTGGCCGATGATGCGCGGCAGGATCGCGCAGGCGCCCATGTCGCAGCCGGCGAGGCCGACGCGGGTGAACAGGAATGCGGTCTTGGCTTCCGGCGTGGCGATGCGGATGTCGGAGCTCATCGCAATGATGGCGCCGGCGCCGACCGCGACGCCGTCGACCGCCGCAATGATCGGCCTGCCGCAATTCAGCATCGCCTTGACGAAATCGCCGGTCATGCGGGTGAAGACCAGGAGCTCCTTCATGTCCATTTTGACCAGCGGGCCGATAATGTCGTGGACATCGCCGCCGGAGCAGAAATTGCCGCCATTGGAAAGGAACACCACGGCGTCGACATCGTCGGCATAGACGAGGTCGCGGAACGTGTCGCGGAGTTCCGCATAGCTGTCGAAGGTCAGCGGGTTCTTGCGCTCCGGCCGATCGAGCCGGACCTTGGCGATCCTGCCCTCGACCTCCCAGAGGAAATGCTTCGGCTTGCGCCCGGCCATTGCGGTCATTCGCGTCCCTCCCAGTTGCTGCGGAACGAGGTCAGCATGCCGGTCAGCCGGCGCGCGTCGTCCTCACTGACCTTGCCCAGCAATTCGCCGATCCAGCCTTCATGCGCCGCGGCGATCGCGGCAAAGGCCTGCGTGCCTTCCTCGGTCAGCCGCACCATCGAGGTGCGGCGGTCGCCATTGCGCCGCGCGCGGGCGACAAGTCCTTCCGAAACCAGCCGGTCGACGATGCCCGTGACATTGCCGTTAGAGACCAGCAGGAAACGCGACAGGTCGCTCATCAGCATGCCTTCCGGCGCGCGATAAAGCGCTGCCATCACGTCGAAGCGCGGCAGCGTGGTGTTGAAGTCCTTCTTCAGCCGCTCGCGCAGCTCGGCCTCGATCGTGCGCGAGGCGCGCAGCAGCCTGATCCACAGACGCAAGCGGTCCTTGCCGGGTCTCGACGGCGCGGGCAGGGGGCCGGCTACCATGTTTCGCCTCCTGAGATGGAAATCGCCTGTCCGGTGATCGATTGGGCGGCGTCGCCGCACAGCCACAGCACGGCGGCGGCAATTTCATCCGGCTGGATGAAGCGGCCTTGCGGGTTGGTCGAGGCAAGGCTCGATCGCGCTTGTTCGGCCGAGCGGCCGGTCTTTTCGATGATGCGCCGGATGGACTCTTCCAGCATTTCGGTTTCCACAAAGCCTGGGCACACCGCGTTGACGGTGACGCCGGATTTCACTGTTTCGGCGGCAAGCGCCCGCATCAGGCCGATGACGCCATGCTTGGCGGCGACGTAAGACGCGACGTAGGCGTAGCCTTTCAGGCCGGCGGTCGAGGCGATGAAAACAATTCGTCCCGTCTTCCGCGCGGCCATGCCGGCCAGCGCGGGCTTCACCGTCAGGAAGGCGCCGGTCAGATTGACGTCGAGCGTCCGCTGCCAGTCGCTGAGCGCGGTTTTGTGCGCCGGCGCGCTGCCGGCCATGCCGGCATTAGCGACGACGATGTCGAACGGGCCGCGCGCGGCTTGCGCCCTCTCGTAGAGCGCCGCCATTGCCGCCTCGTCGGTGACATCGGCGGCGATGCCAGAGATGCGGTCGTTTTCGCCGGCCACCTTGGCGAGCTCTGCTTCCCGGCGGCCGCAGATGGTGACGCCGATGCCGGCAGCAGCCAGCGCCAGCGCGATGGCCCGCCCGACGCCGGAGCCGCCGCCAGTGACCAGCGCATGCTTGCCGGGTATCGTCGCGGCGGCCGTCATACTTTCAGCCCCGCTGCGGCGTCGCGCTCGGCCAGACGGTAGAGCTGGTCGCGTCCGGGCAGATAGGGATCAGGCCATTTGACACCGCGGTCGCCGAGCGTGACGGCGGCATGCAGCGTCCAGTAGGGATCGGCGAGATGCGGCCGCGCCAGCGCCACCAGGTCGGCGCGGCCGGCCATCAGGATCGAATTGACATGGTCCGGCTCGTAGATGTTGCCGACCGCCATCGTCGCCATGCCGACCTCGTTGCGGATGCGGTCGGAAAACGGCGTCTGGAACATGCGGCCATAGACAGGCTTGGCCAGTGCCGAGGTCTGGCCTGCCGAGACATCGCAGATGTCGACGCCGGCCTCATGCAGCAGCCGCGCGATCTCGACCGCGTCGGCCGGCGTCACGCCCTCGATGCCGACCCAGTCATTGGCGGAAATGCGCATCGAGATCGGCTTCTCCGCCGGCCAGGCGGCGCGCACCGCGCGGAAGATTTCGAGGGGATAGCGCATGCGATTGTCCAGCGAACCGCCATATTCATCCGTGCGCCGGTTGGTGACCGGCGTGATGAAGGACGACAAGAGATAGCCATGCGCGGCGTGGATTTCGAGCATGTCGAAGCCGCAGCGATCGGCCATCTCGGCCGAAGCGACGAATTCGTCGCGCACGCGGTCCATGTCGGCGCGGTTCATCGCCTTCGGAACCTGATTCTGCGGCGACCACGCAACGGCCGAAGCCGCCATCACCGGCCAGTTGCCTGAGACCAACGGCACGTCAGTGCCCTCCCAGCCGAGCCGGGTCGAGCCCTTGGCGCCGGAATGGCCGATCTGGGCGCAGATCTTGGCCTCGGTCTCGGTGTGGACGAAATCGACCAGCCGCTTCCACGCCACCTCATGCTCGGGCGCGTAGAAGCCGGGACAGCCGGGCGTGATGCGCCCTTCCGGGCTGACGCAGGTCATCTCGATATAGATGAGACCGGCGCCACCCTTGGCCCGCTCGGCATAATGCGTGAAATGCCAGTCGGTCGGGCAGCCGTCGACAGCCTTGTACTGCGCCATCGGCGAAACGACGACGCGGTTCTGCAGCCTCATGTCGCGCAGCTTGAACGGCGCGAACATCGGCGCGCGGCGCAGGCTGTTGCCGCCGGCGCCCGCCTGGCGCTGGAACCATTCTTCCGCGCTTTCAAGCCATTCGGCATCGCGCAGTCGCAGATTCTCGTGGCTGATACGCTGCGAGCGGGTCAAAAGCGAATAGTTGAACTGCACCGGATCGAGGCCGAGATAGCGCTCGACCTCCTCGAACCATTCCAGCGAATTGCGCGCCGCCGATTGCAGCTTGAGCACCTCGGTGCGGCGGGCATCCTCATATCTGCGGAAGGCGGCATCCAGGTCCGGCTCAGTTTCGACATATTCGGCCAGCGCCACAGCACTTTCCAGTGCCAGCTTGGTGCCGGAGCCGATCGAGAAATGCGCCGATGCCGCTGCATCGCCCATCAGCGCGAGATTCTTGTAAGACCAGCGCTCGCACAGCACGCGCGGGAAATTGATCCAGGCCGAACCGCGGATATGGTTGGCATTCGTCATCAAGGCGTGGCCGCCGAGATGTTTTTCGAAGATCCGCTCACAAACGGCGATCGATTCCTGCTGCGACATCGCACCGAAGCCGAAGGCAGCCCAGGTCTGCTCGCTGCACTCGACGATGAAGGTCGCGGTGTCGCTGTCGAACTGGTAGGCGTGGGCCCACACCCAGCCATGCTCGGTTTTCTCGAAGATGAAGGTGAAGGCGTCGTCGAATTTCTGGTTGGTGCCGAGCCAGACGAACTTGCATTTGCGGGTGTCGATGTCGGGCTTGAAGATGTCGACGAAACTGTTGCGCGCCCTGGAGTTCAGGCCGTCGGCAGCGACGACCAGATCGTGCGTCTCCATGTAAGGCTTGGGATCGGCGATGTCGGTCTCGAACATCAGCTTGACGCCGAGTTCACGCGCCCGGCGCTGCAGCAGGACCAGCAGCCGCTTGCGGCCGATGCCGCAGAAACCGTGCCCTGACGAGACCGTGCGCACGCCGTCATGAATGACGGCGATGTCGTCCCAGTAGGCAAAGTGCTTCTTGATCCAGACGGCGCTGACCGGATCGTTTTTCGACAGATTGTCGAGCGTTTCGGCCGACAGCACGACGCCCCAGCCGAACGTGTCGTCGGCGCGGTTGCGCTCGAACACCGTCACATCGTGGGCGGCGTCCCTCAGTTTCATCGAAATGGCAAAGTAGAGGCCGGCTGGTCCGCCGCCGAGAACCGCAACCTTCATCTGTGCGATCTCCTCTTCGCTTGCTGGAGTTCAGTATCGCGCCGGCGATAAGATATTTCAAGCTTAAAGTTTCATATCAGAACGATCGTCCTGACATGGCGAAAGCGCGCCTGCGTGTCATCGCGCAAGCGCGCTGCCGATCACTTTTCCGGGCTCTTCGGGCTCCACAACACCGTCTCGGCGCCCTTCTCATAGGCCATCCCGTCGGGATAGCTGATCGCTTCCAGTTGCAGCCCCCAGGGCGCCTGGAAATAGAGGATGGTCTGGCCGGCGGCGGGTCCTTCCTTGACCGGCAATGGTCCCAAGCGTGTCTTGACGCCCTTGCCGTCGAGATAGGCTTTGGCAGCGGCGACGTCGTCGACATAGAAGGCGATGTGGAAGCCGCCGATGTCGCTGTTCTTTGGCGTCAGGTCCTTCTGGTCCGGTGCTGTGTATTTGAACAGCTCGATGTTCGAGCCGTAGCCACAACGCACCATGGTGACCTCTTCGATCACCGCCTTCGGATCGACGCCCAGGAGATCCTGCATGAAGGTGCCCTTGTCGTCGGCGAACGGGCCGAACGACATCGCCTTCTTGCAGCCGACCACTTCGGTGAAGAAGTCGACCGCCTGCTTCATGTCGGGAACCGTGATCCCGGTGTGGTCGTGGCCGCGCATGCCCGGGATCGAATCCGCCGAGGCCATGCCGGCGCTGCCGAGCATCGCGGCGGCGAGCGTTGCAATTGCGATTGTGGTCTTCATGTCAGTCCTCTCCATT
>NZ_RZPI01000202.1:0-8200 GCF_003998715.1 Mesorhizobium sp. M7A.F.Ca.CA.002.15.2.1 | reverse complement strand
CCTCTAACCAATCTTGTTCGGGATCCTGGCCTCTATCCTGCTGAAGGCGAAGACCAGAATGCCGGTTATCGTCATGTAGATCAGCGCCAGCAGCAGCAAGGGCTCGTAGGTGAGGTAGGTGTCCTGCCGTACTTTGGACGAAACGGCGAAGATGTCGATGACGCTGATCGTCGCCACCAGCGGCGTCGACTTCAATTGCAGCACGGTCTCGCCGGTCAGCGTCGGCAGCGCCCGGTAGATGGCTTGCGGCAGCCAGATCCGCCGGAACGCCTTCCAGCGGCTCATGCCGAAGGCGCGGGCGGCTTCGAGTTGCCCCTTGGGCACGCCGGCGAAGGCGCCGCGCATCACCTCGCCCTCATAACCGGCGAACGACAGGGTCAGCGCCAGCACGCCATAGGGCCAGGCTTGCCGCAGATATGGCCACATCCAGGATTCGCGGATCCACGGATATTGCGGGAACAGCGAACCCAGGCCGTAATAGAGCAGCCAGAGCTGGATCAGCAGCGGCGTGCCCCGGATCACCGTGCAGAACACCTTGGCGGGTGCGGCGAACCAGAACGAGCCGGCAGCCTGCGCCAGGCCAAGCGGGACGGCCAGCAGGAAGCCCAGCACGCAGGTGACGGCCAGGATCCA
This sequence comes from Mesorhizobium sp. M7A.F.Ca.CA.002.15.2.1, assembly GCF_003998715.1. Lineage (NCBI taxonomy): Bacteria > Pseudomonadati > Pseudomonadota > Alphaproteobacteria > Hyphomicrobiales > Phyllobacteriaceae > Mesorhizobium > Mesorhizobium sp. M7A.F.Ca.CA.002.15.2.1. Next base: position 7,567 of record NZ_RZPI01000202.1, on the reverse strand, counting down.
CAGCGAGCGCCAGAGGCCGATCAAGCCCATTTCATAATATTGCGGCAGCCAGTCCCAGCGCATGAAAAAGGCGGCCGACAGAACAAGGCCCAGTGCGATCAGGATCAGCACGATGCGGTGCGGCTGCAGCCACAGCGACGTTCGCGCGACGACGTCGATGATGGTCGCCTCGTTGGCCATCAGCGCGCCTCCTTGAGCGAAGGCATGCCGCGCCGCGACCAGGTCTCGACCCGGCCGATAACGAGGTTGGAAAACAGCGACAAAAGCAGATAGAGCACGCCCGCCGCGAAAAAGAAGGTGAAATAGGCCTTGGTGACGCCCGCTGCCTGCCGCGTTGCCAGCGCCAGCTCGTAGAAGCCGACAACAGCCAATAGCGCGGTGTCCTTGGTGGCGATCAGCCAGAGATTGGCGAGGCCCGGAATAGCGAAGGGCAGCATTGACGGCAAGGTGATGCGCCGCAACATCAGGCCCGGAGACATTCCATAGGCGCGGGCGGCTTCGATCTGGCCCTGCGGAATGGCCAGGATCGCGCCGCGTATCACCTCTGTCGAATAGGCGCCCTGGACGAAGCCGAGCACGGCGATGCCGGCGGCAAGGCCGCTCACGTCGACGCGCTGATAACCCATGGCCGTCAGCGCCTGATTGATCAGGTCGGTGCCGGCGTAATAGAGCAGCAGGATCAGCACCAGTTCGGGCACGGCGCGCACGATGGTGGTGTAAACCGCCAGGAGATCGCGCACCACCGGCCCGCCATAAAGCTTGCCATAGGCGCCGCCGGTGCCGATCAGAAGGCCGAGGCACGTGGCGCCCAGCGCGATCTCGATCGAATGCAGCAGCCCAACCAGAAGCGCCCCGCCCCAGCCTGGCGGGTAGGGCGAGAGAAGCTCGGTGATGCCGGCCGCGGAGGCCGAAAGAAGTGCGTCGATCAGCGTCGCCCCCGAAGTGCTGACTAACCGCCGACGGCTGCGTCGGCGGCAAACATGCCTGGGAAAGATCGAGCAGGTGGGGCATGGCGCGACGCCACACCCCACAGCTCATACGAGGATCGTCAGTTCGACTGCGCGCCGCCGCCGCCGTAAATGTCGAAATCGAAGTATTTCTTCGAGATCTCGTCATATTTGCCGTTGGCGCGGATCGCCTTGATGCCGGCGTTGATTTTGCCCTTCAGGTCGGTGTCTTCCTTGCGCACGCCGGCGCCGACGCCCGGTCCGAGCACTTCGTCATCGGGAGCGACCATGCCCTTCAGGTCGCAGCAGGCTTTGCCCTGGTCGGATTTGAGGAATTCGCCAAGCGCGATGGAATCGGCCTGCACCGCGTCGAGACGGCCGGCGGCCAGATCGTTGTTGGCCTCGTCCTGGGTCTGGTATTCCTTGATCTCGGAGGCTGTGCTGCCAAAGTGCTTCTTGGCATAGACAGCGTGCACCGTCGACACTTGCACGCCGACGATCTTGCCCTTGAGGTCGTCCGGAGCGGAGCCGAATTTCTGGTCCTTCGGGCCGATGATCGCGGTCGGCGTGTTATAGTACTTGTCCGAGAAATCGATCGTCTTCGCGCGTTCGGCGGTGATCGACATCGAGGAGACGATGAGGTCGATCTTCTTGGTCGTCAGAGCCGGGATGATGCCGTCCCAGGCAACCGGGGTGATGACGCAATCGAGCTTCTCCTCGGCGCAGACGGCGTCGATGAAGTCGATCTCCCAGCCGATCCATTTGCCCGAAGCATCGGGCGAGGTGAAGGGCGGATAAGGCTCGGCGGCGACGCCGATCTTGACCGGATCGGCCTTGGCCACGCCCATGGCGGCGACGCCGAGCAGCAGCGCTGCGGCAAATGTCTTCAGAACGGTCTTCATTTCATGACTCCCAGTTTGTTGTTGGTTCCCGGTTTTCTTCCGTCCCGGCTTGCCTAGCCGATGTTGCGGATGAACTGCTTCAGCCTTTCGGATTTCGGTGCGCCGAAGATCTGCTCCGGCGGCCCTTCTTCCTCGACCAGCCCGTTGTAGAGGTAGACGACATGGGTCGCGACCTCGCGGGCGAACTTCATCTCGTGGGTGACCAGCACCATGGTGCGGCCTTCGCGCGCCAGGTCGCCGATCACCTTCAGCACCTCGCCGACCAGTTCGGGATCGAGCGCGGAGGTGGGCTCGTCGAACAGCATGACGCGCGGATTGATGGCCAGCGCCCGGGCGATCGCGGCGCGCTGCTGCTGGCCGCCCGACAGATAGGCCGGATAGACGTCGCGCTTTTCAGCCAGACCGACACGGGCGAGCAGCCTCTCGGCCTCGCCGATCGCCACATCGCGCTTGACGCCAAGCACATGCACCGGAACCTCGATGACGTTTTCGATCAGCGTCATGTGGCTCCACAGGTTGAAGTTTTGGAACACCATGCCGAGCTTGGAGCGGATGCGCTCGATCTGCTTGCGGTCGGCCGGAATGGTGTGGCCGTGGCTGTCGGCCTTGAGCTTGATCTCCTCGCCATTGACGCGAATGATGCCGCTGGTCGGGTTTTCCAGGCAGTTGATGCAGCGCAGCAGGGTCGATTTGCCGGAGCCCGAGCCGCCGATGATGGCGATGACCTCGCCGTCGCGCGCCGACAGCGAGACGCCCTTCAGCACATGCAGCTCACCGAACTTCTTGTGCAGGTTCTCGACATGGATGGCTTCGGCGGCGCCGTCCTGCGCCTTGCCGGATCGGACTGCGGCAGCTTCCACCACGCTCACCGGGTGACCTCTATCGGGTCGGCTGCGGTTCGTCGAACGTGTATCCGGCTAATTAACATATACGCTGTACTGCCCCGCTCCAGACTTCAGCATGGACCCAACGGCGAGAGCCCGTCAATCCTGCTTATTACGGCACTTGCGAGCTTGTTGTGCAAGTGTATAAATAGCCTTCCATGAAATTTTCTCGATTTTTTTCAGCGAAAAAGGACTTCGATGAGCGCTTTCGGATCACAGTCCATGGCGGCGCCGCTGCGCCGCGTGCTGATGCGGTCGGCGGCCAACGCCATGCGCAATGCCGACAGGGCTGCCTGGCACTATGGCCCCGGATTCAATCCGGCGAAAGCGGCATCGCAGCACGCGCTCCTTGCTGAACTGGTGGCGGCTTCCGGTGCCGAAATCGAATGGATCGAGGACACGGCGGATGGACTTTCGGACTCGGTGTTCACGCACGACCCGTCGCTGATGACCGATCGCGGCGCGCTGATTCTGTCCATGGGCAAGCCGTTGCGCGCCAGGGAGCCCTCGCTGCATGAGGAAACCTACCGAAGGCTGGGCATTCCAATCCTGGGCCGCGTCGAGGTTCCTGGCCAGGTCGAAGGCGGTGATTGCGTATGGCTCGATGCCCGTACGCTGGTGATCGGGCGCGGTGTCCGCTCCAACCAGGAAGGCATCCAGCAGGTTTCCAACCTGCTGACGCCGCTGGGCGTTTCCGTCTACGGCTTTGATCTTCCGCTGTGGCAAGGCGAAGAAGCGTGCCTGCATCTGATGTCGGTGATCAGCCCGCTGGCCGACGACCTCGCATTGGTCCATTCACCGCTTTTGCCGGCCCCATTCTATCAGATGCTGAAGGCGCGTAACATCCGGCTGGTCGAAGGCGACGCCGAAGAGTTCGCGGCTTCCAACGGCCTTAGCCTGAACGTGCTGCCGACCAGCCCACACAAGATCATTGCCGTCGCAGGCTTTCCAAAGACCAAAGCCGCGATGGAAGCCGCCGGCTGCACGGTCGAAATCTTCGAGGCGGATGCGCTCTGCATCGCCTGCGAGGGCGGGCCGACATGCCTGACGCGACCGATCCTGCGCCAATGAATATGCCATCCCGCCGCAGGTTCCGTCGCGAGGGCGAGGAGCGGCGGCGGCAGGATCTGATCGAGGCCACTCTGGACAGTGTGGCGGAACATGGCCTGCAGGGCGCCACCTTGCGCACCATCGCATTGCGTGCCGGCGTCACCGCCGGGCTGATCCGGCACTATTTTCCCGGCAAGGAAGAATTGCTGCAGGAAGCCTATGCAGCGCTGATGGGCCGCATGACCGAGCAGGCGAAAGCGGCTTTGGTCATGGAGAATGCCTCGCCTCGCCAGCGCCTTGCGGCTTTCGTCACCGCCAACCTCAATGCGCCGATTATCGACGCGCGGGTGTTTTCGCTCTGGGCAACCTTCATCGGCCGCGCCAGAGCGGATCCGACCTTGGCCCACGCCCACCGCGAAGGCTACCTTGGTTTTCGCAATGAGGTGGAAGCGGTTGTGGCCGAGGTGCTCGCCGCCGAACGGCGCAAATCGGACGCAAGCCAATTGCGCCACCATGCCATCGCGATTAATGCGATCATCGACGGACTCTGGATCGAAGGCTGCCTGGCCGGCGAGATGTTCTCGCCCGGCGAATTGGCGGCGATCGGCATCAAGGCCGTCGAGGCCGAACTAGGCCTCGCGCCGGAAGGGGAGGAAAACCAATGACGACACTCGGCGAAGCGCTCATTTCGCTGCTCGAAGCCCATGGCGTCGACACGGTCTTCGGGATTCCCGGCGTCCACACGGTAGAACTCTACCGCGGGCTAGCGCGCTCCAAGATCCGCCACGTCACACCGCGTCACGAACAGGGCGCCGGCTTCATGGCCGATGGCTACGCACGCGCCAGCGGCAGACCGGGCGTCGCCTTCGTCATCACCGGACCGGGGCTGACCAACACCATCACCGCCATGGGGCAGGCACGTGCCGATTCGGTGCCGATGCTGGTGATCTCAGGCGTCAACGCCACGCCGACGCTGGGCAAGGGGCTGGGCCATCTGCACGAATTGCCGGATCAGCGCGGCATGATGGAGAAGGTGGCGCTGTTTTCGCAGCGCGTTACCGAGGCTGGCGAATTGCCCGGCGCGCTGGCGCAGGCCTTCGCCCTGTTTTCATCGGCCCGGCCCGGCCCGGTGCATATCGAGATCCCGACCGACGTCATGGTCAAGCCGGCGGATGGCATCGCTGCCATGCTGAGCAATGTGACGCCGCCCGTGCCGGAAGGTGTCGCAATTGCCAACGCGGCCAAACTCATCAGTGCAGCGCGCCGCCCGCTGATCCTGGTCGGCGGCGGCGCCAAACGCGCCGAAGCGCCACTGCGGCGTCTGGCCGAACGGCTGGGGGCGCCGGTCGTCCAGACCACCAATGCGCGCGGCCTGCTGCATGGTCATCCGCTTTGCGTGCCGGCCAGTCCCAGCCTGAAGACAGTACGGGCGCTGATGGCCGACGCCGACCTGGTGATTGCCGCCGGCACCGAATTCGGCCCGACCGACTATGACGGCTACAGCGATGGCGGCTTCGTCCTGCCCGCCAACCTGATCCGCATCGATATCGGCGCGGACCAGCTTGCCCGCCGCCCGGCGACGGTTTCGATCCAGGCCGATTGCGCCGAGGCGCTCGAAGCACTGCTTCTGGAAACCCGCCATGTCCGGGCAAGCGAGGGCGGTTCGTCGCGCGCCGCTACTACACGCAAAGCAGCCTTTGCCGAGCTCAATCCGACACTGCAGGGGCAGATGCGCGCCGTCGAGATGATCCGCGACGCTTTGCCGGGCGCGCTCATCGTCGGCGATTCGACGCAGCCGATCTATGCGGCCAACCTCTATTACGACCATGATCGGCCAGGCGGTTGGTTCAATGCCGCCACCGGCTTCGGCGCGCTTGGCTACGGCCCGCCGGCCGCAATTGGCGCGGCCCTTGCGATACCCGATGCGCCGGTCGTCTGCCTCACGGGTGACGGCGGCTTCCAGTTCACGCTGCCGGAACTGGGCGCCGCGCTCGACGCGCGGGTACCGGTCATCTTCGTCGTCTGGAACAACAGAGGCTACCGCGAGATCGAAACCTCGATGCTCGATGTCGGCGTCGAGCCGGTTGGCGTATCGCCGGCGCCGCCGGATTTCTGCAAGCTGGCCGAGGCTTATGGCATCGGCGCCGAACGGCTTGCCGATATCGACGCTCTCGCGGACGCGCTGAAGCGCGCCCGGGCCACCGGACTGCCGCGCGTCATCGAAATCACAGTTGACTGAAGCGCGGGTTTCCCGTTTTGGCGGGCCACGGCTGAAGTGTCGGACGCATGCAAAGACGCGACAACTGCCATGTCGAGATGTCAATTGAGTGATGGCGCAAAAGGCGCGACGCTTCGCGTCGGCGGCACAGAAATGACCTAACGATAAAAAAATGACAGGAGCGTCCAAGATGACGGAAACACTTGAAGGCAAGCATATCGTCGTGACTGGTGGGACCGGTGCGCTCGGCGGTGCGGTTGTCGGCAAACTGCTGAGCGACGGCGCGATCTGCCATGTGCCCAATGCTCATGCCGCCGCCCCTACGCATTTCCCCTTAACCTCGCATGACCGTGTCCAGCTGGTGCACAACGTCGATCTCTCGGACCCCGCGAAGGTCGAAGCGTTCTATAGCCAGGTTCCGGGCCTTTGGGGCTCGATCCATCTGGCTGGCGGCTTCACCTCGGCGCCTGTTGAAAAGATCGAGTCGGCGTCCTTTGCCGAGATGATGGACACCAATGCGCGCACCGCCTTCCTGTGCTGCCGCGCCGCGATCCGCTCGATGCTGTCGTCGGACACGGCGGGCCGCATCGTCAACGTCACCGCGCGCGCCGGGCTCGATCCGCGGCGCGGCGCCGGCATGGTCGCTTACGCCGCCAGCAAGGCGGCGGTGGCAGCCATGACGGTGGCGATGGCCGAAGAGCTGAAGCACAAGGGCATCCTGGTCAATGCCGTGGCGCCGTCGACGCTAGATACGCCGGCAAACCGCGCCGATATGCCGGATGCCGATGTCACAAGATGGGTCAGCCTCGAAGCCGCCGCCGAGGCCATCGCCTATCTCGCCTCGCCGGCCAATCAGGCGATGAGCGGCACGCTGGTGCCGCTTTACGGCAGGGCGTAACTTTCCAACCTTTACCTAGGTCAAAAAAAAACCCCGCCGGATCGCTCCGGCGGGGTTTTGTTTTGGAGCCTGTGCGAAGGCTTCGCGGTGCGAAGACTTAGCTGCCCTGCTTCTTCAGCGCGGCACCCAGGATGTCGCCCAGCGAAGCGCCGGAGTCGGTCGAGCCGTACTGAGCGACCGCTTCCTTCTCTTCGGCGATTTCCAGCGCCTTGATCGAGACCTGCAGCTTGCGGGTCTTCTTGTCGAAGGCGATGACGCGGGCATCGACCTTCTGGCCGACGGTGAAGCGCTCGGGGCGCTGCTCGTCGCGGTCACGGCTCAGGTCGGAGCGCTTGATGAAGGTTTCGATACCGCTGTCGACCAGCCGCACTTCCAGACCGCCATCCTTGACGCCGATGACTTCGCAGGTGACGACCGCGTTCTTGCGCAGTTCGCCTGAAGTCGCCGCTTCGCCGACCGTATCCTTGGCCAGCTGCTTGATGCCGAGCGAGATGCGCTCCTTGTCGATGTCGACGTCGAGCACCTGCGCCTTGACCATGTCGCCGCGATTGTACTCTTCGATGACCTGCTCGCCCGGACGGGTCCAGTCGAGGTCGGAAAGGTGCACCATGCCGTCCACGTCGCCTTCGAGGCCGATGAACAGGCCGAACTCGGTCTTGTTCTTGACC